>DASQRW010000233.1:0-22149 GCA_035642715.1 Nitrososphaeraceae archaeon
AGCAGAAGAGATACACTTTATATGAAGATCTTATAAACTAGTATGTCCTATAATAACTATATGTCTACCGTACTGTATGGTTATCAGGAAGATGATAACCAGCCCCGACCTATGTCTATCTGTCCTAGATGTGGAAGACAAGTAAGGCTTGATGGACGCTGCGACTGTGAGATCTTATTTGAAAATAACGATAGGAAATCAAAAATGTATATGAAACGGAACAAATAGCTCTGCTTTGCTGCTAGTCTTTGTCATTAGGCTAAGCCACTGCAGTAGTAGTAATAGAAGGCACCTAGCGATAATATTTTTTTGTATTTCTAGCGTCTCTGTGTTCTCATAGTAGAGATTGCGCTATCTGAAAATCATTCCTGTTATAAGTAACACAAAAATAAATAAACAAATCAATATTATTAATCCTCTTTTCTGAAAATGTATCTTATCCCCCTACTAACAATAGTTTCTACCCATCCCTTTGGAATTGACTGAGCTAATACTGCAAACAAAATACCCAATCCTACTGCAGAGGATGTCAGCGATGTTATATAATTATTTTCAAGAGCTATTCTACCAGACGATATCTCTGACCAAATATGAAGAGCTATAGTAAACAGACCCTGGCCAGTTCCAATAAAAACTAAAAATTTCCCAAGAGTTGCTCTATTTACAACAAATAATGCCGCTCCCAGAAGTACCGTAATCCCTCCAAGTTGACTTAACATAGCAAGGATACCGACTGGAGCTAATACAAATGCCCATAATTCTCTGGCTGTATATACCATCACCTCCTGTCTGACAATATCATATATTGCCAAATTTGCCTTGTATCCAGAAATCAGAAATAGAATTCCAGAAACAAATGCAATTAGTGCTGCGAATCTATTTCGAGTAGCATGATAACGTAAAGTCTGAAATCTATCATAAATCGTCCTATGTCCTCCTACGACAGTTTCTGGTAGGATTCCAAAATTAGTAATAGAATATTTCATCTTTGCATATGAATAATTTGAGTGGACTTCATAAGCTGTAATACTTAATCTAATTCCTTTTTTACTTACTGATTCTGCAAATGATTTTGGAATCAGGTATTTTGCTAAATTGATAAATCCTCGACCAATGAACATGTAATCTGCGAGTACTTTACTAAGAAAGCCAAGCTTCTTTCCATCAATAGAATATACAGGTTTGTGGATAAGTTCTGCCCAATTTGAAAAAGGATCGTCGTCTCTTGTAGCCACTCGTGATATTACAGTATTAATAGGGACTCTTGCGTTATTATTTGTTATAGTTGAAAGAAAAAGGTCTTAACAGGAGAATAATAAAAGGATCTTTAAAATTATAATCGAATCAGAATAAAAATGATATGTTATTGTATGAAAATGAAAATAATAATGATAGCAAAGAGAACAATTAATACAAAATTAAAGATTAATGCTTTGAGTGATCTTCATAGCTTATTACAACAACAACAACAACAATAAACTATCCCCTTACAGTTTTATTGGACCGCCTGTATATCCTTTGTTGATATAGTTTATCACTATCTAAAACATAAAGTATCTTTGATTAATGTATAACAAACATAGAGAAATAAATGTATTACAACACTTTATCTAGAATCTTGTGTTTCTCCTGGTAATGGCATTTATCAAATATAATAATAATGTGTCTTTATAACTCTAAAGTAAAACATATTACAATTAGAATGATAAAAAAGGAACTCATCCATTAAAAGATTAAACGTGAGCTTACAGCCAATCATTAGAGAAATTAAATGATGATGCAAAACTCCTGCGATACTTTAATTACAAATGCGGCTGCCGTGATCCCTAGGATCGGGATAGTACAAACTAATATAATGATTGAAAATGGGAAAATAAAGACTCTTACCAAATCAATTGACAATATTCATGCTTCAAAAATAATTAATGCTAATGGAAAGTATGTCTTACCAGGAGTAATAGACCCCCATGTACATTATGGTGTTTATACTCCAATCGATGAAGCGGCTCAAACCGAATCCAGATCCGCTGCAGTAGGTGGAGTCACTACTGTGATCCGTATGCTTAGGATCCATGAAAGCTATCAAATAAAAATAGGAAAACAACTTGAAGCAAGCAAACACCAACATCACATTGACTACTCAATTCATGCATCAATCCTAAAACAGGATCAAATAAAAGATATTCCTTATCTAAAAAAGATTGGAATTAATTCCGTCAAGATCTACATGAATCTTGGAGCAGATCTGAATCGTATTTTAATGGACCTTGAACCTGGTACTCGCAATATCATCAGAGAAGGTGAAGTTAACATGACAGATGAATTGATGTCTTCAATAATTGAAGAAGCATCTAAAGTACATTCAACTGTACTTGTACATGCAGAAGATCCCGTGATATGTGCTGATCATATTAAAAGAAAAAGCGAATCAAAAGCGACATCTGCGACGACGACGACGACGACGTCTACTAATTCATCAAGCTTAAAGACATGGTCTGATTGCCGGCCATCTACTTCTTCTGAAGCTGAAAGCATAAAAAAGATAGCAGTCATTGGTAGAAAATATGGTTCAAACCTATATTTTGTACATATAGGATCAACAGCTGCACTCGATGCAATATTGGCTGAAAAAGAGAAAGGCAACTCTAATCTCTATATCGAAACATGCCCTCATTACTTGACACATACAACAGAATTTGAAAAGCTTACCGGAAAAGTTGTTCCTCCTATTAGATCTAAAAGCGATGTACAAAGCATGTGGTCGGCATTAAAAAATGGGATAATAGATACAATAGGGACAGATCATGTCGCTAACAGGCTGTCAATGAAGATGGGAAGTGGAGATATCTGGTCAGCACTTGCAGGCTTTCCAGGAATTGCTACTATGCTTCCTGTTTTACTAAGCAAAGGAGTAAATGAAAATAGAATTACTATGGAACAAGTAGCAGAAACCACAAGCTATAATGCTGCTAGAATTTTTGGCATGTATCCAAAGAAAGGTACTATTGAACCAGACTCTGATGCGGATCTAACTATAGTTGATCTAGATTTACAGCAGAAGGTTACACCAGATCTGTTACAGTCCTATTCTGATTATACAATTTATGATGGATGGACACTCCAAGGCTGGCCAGTATTGACAATGGTAAGAGGAGAAGTTATCATGGAAAATGGTAGCGTTAACAGTGAGTCGTTAGGTCATGGAAAGTTTGTTGGCAGGCCTGTGGTGGTAAGGAATAATAATAATAATAATAATAATTTAGCGTAAGCATTAGAAGGCCTTATGAGCGAGTTGAAAATAAAATAATACTATGCTGTATGCATAGTATTACCTTTACTAAATATCTTAAAATCTGACAGATTCAAAATTACCATCACTTTTTGCTTTGTAATAAATATCTGCACGTCTTGTAAAAAAACCGACTTCAAGCACACCTGGAATACTTTTTAATTCGATCTCCTTCTTTGGGACATCTCTTATGGACGTGAATGTCGTGTCAAAAATTATATTGCCATTTTCAGTGATAAAAGGATAGCCTTTTTCCAAAACTCGTAGCTGGACTTGCGAACTGATCTCTTTCAATTTTTTTGATACTGACGACCGAGCGAAAGGATGGACTTCAAGAGGAACAGGCTGATTAAAAGTTCCTACAAACTTCGTTGAATCAGCTATAATAATTACTTTCTTTGCTGCCGAAATCAGAATTTTCTCTTTAAGTAAGGCCCCGCCGCCTCCCTTTATCATATTATATTGCGAATCGATCTGGTCAGCACCATCAAAAACAATATCAATTTCTGGAATTTGATTTTCATCAACTATTTCGAGTCCGCTATTTTCAGCCTCTGTTTTTATCTGGAGAGATGTAACAATAAATTTTAATGTATTCTTATTCTTTAGTCTTGCCATTTCCTTGACAAGGATTGCTATAGTACTTCCGCTGCCCAAACCGATAATCTGATTATCCTTTACATATCGTTCTATCGCATCCTTTGCGAGAAGTTCAATAGATTGACTTAACAATGATGAGGATTTTGAATTAGAAGGATAATAAGAAGAGGAGGAAGAGGAAGAAGAAGAAGGAGCAGTAGTAGTATAAGAAGATGAAGATGACGACGATGACGATGACATCCAATAACTAAGAAAACAATGGGCTTTTAATCTTTATCTAAAGAATTATTATTTATTTATGGAAATCTAATTAATTAAAAATTATCATAGTATATATACATTATATACATTATATATATATATACATACATACATACATATACATAACATCATAAAATCACATATACATAATATTAAAAACTACTAAGAGCATCGCGTTTTCTGTCGACAGCTGCCTCATAATTCCCATATCTATTATCGGGATCCGGATCCACTTCCACTTGCTCCAACCGGCTAAGGGCATGCATAATTTCTTTATGAAGCTCGTCAATAGTCTTTTCTTCTGTTTTTATCTTTTCTTTATCATTATGCTTCTTCTGATCTTTTTGATCTCCTCTAACAACCGCCGCCACTTCCTCATTTGCTACATGCGATTGGTGTCGATCGTCATGATTTTCTTTTAGCTTCTGACCGTTCTCTTTCTTCTCCTCATCATGCTTGCCGATAATTGCTTGTCGATCACTTTTTGGTGATGAATCGATAATATCTGATGTAGACATTCCATACTTATTGGAAATCTCCGCCAGCTTCTGGTCGATTGCTGTTATTCTCCCTTCCAGCAGAGAAACCAGTCCGTTACGCATGTCAACAAGTTCTGTAATATCCACCACGGACTGCAAATCTGCGATTTTTTTGTCGTATGAGTCAAGTTGTTGTTTATATTTTAGTAAAAGTCTGTCACGTTCTATAGAGTCAATTTTGCCTTCATACGATGCTTCGTAAACTCTAGTAATCGACTGTGATAACAAGCTTTTTTCAAATAGTAAAGATTGAAGTTCTGCTTTAGTAGTGCTAAAGGGTTTTATGAGACGTTCATGTTTTTTCTTTAATGAAAAAGTCTTGCTTCTTGAGATTCTAGTAATGATTAGAGCTGCTGATACTGCTCCTGCTAACGTAGAAGCCGCAATTAAAAATGACGCTTCAAGCAAAGGCAACTCTCTTTTTTATATTAATGCTAGACACAGTTAAGCTTTCCGTTTATTGTTTCTTTTTGCGTAATGAAAAGTGATACATATAAAATCAAGCTATTCGACAAGAAGAAGAACAAGATATAATATTAAGAATATATTAGTTAATAAAATTAGATTACTTGCCGTTTAATCCAGTTATACTTTCTCATTCGAGAATCTGGAAAGCCACATTTGGCACATTCTCTCCCTCGTTTATGAAATGCATTATGACCGCACCTTCTACATCTAATATGTGTCTTCTTTCGAGTGAACTTACCCATTGAAGTAGTGCCTTTGGTCATGCTAATTCCATTCCTCTCTTTTACATAGGTGGTGGAGATATAATAACAACATTGTCACCGCGTACTACAATTGTGCCTAGGTCACTTGAGACACCATCATCTAAAAATTCTACAGAATCGTCTAATAGCAAATTCATGTGCTGATCAAAACCATGAAGATTTCCCCTGATAACCTTTCCTCCCTTCAATTTTATAAGAACGACCTTACCGAGGCTCTCGTCAAGAACCTTTACTGCCATGTCTACTGACAACGCTAATCTACCTACATGTAAGGCATAATATAGGTATATATTAAAATTTCACTATTTGCAATGGCTCTATTAACTTAACATCCATCAAATATCAGAAAAATCATGAACTTAATCCTTTTCACTCATATACACAAAAGAAGAGTACAAATAATTTCAACTAATTATTGATGACATGTTGTTTTTTATCCCATCCTTTTTTTGAATAAGATGAGAAATAGTAGTCATCATCACCAAAATAAACCCAGTCATATCTTTAATTTATTGGAGATAAATTTTGTATCATATTTTTCAATTCAGTATCATCTATGATATATGCTTGAACATTAGCCTTCTACAAAATCAAATATATATATATATATATATATACATATACATTTATTTTATATTATTTTTGTTATCTGCTTTGCATTCTGGTGTACCGTTGATGCTGGTAAGATGGCAATAATTTGCCTATGCATATAGTTTGTTAGTTAGTTTCTAGTTCGTGTATAGTCTGAACAAGATTTCTAACTATTTCCTCAAGTAATTTATGTCCTTTATTTGCGGTGGCATTCCTTGGATCTCCCCAAACTCCGTTTCCAGTTATCTTTGGAAAAGAGCCAGGAGTATTTGTCATACTTGAATATGCTACTTTTGATTTTGAGAGATTATTGTAATTAGCTTTTGCCATGTCCATTCTGACCAATTCAGGAGCAATGGCAAGCACAAGTGATGTTTCAACATCCCCTGCATGATCAAATTCACTTTGCATCAACTGCCAATAATTGATTGAATGTATGCTGATGTCGTTGGGTATTTTTCCATACAAATTCTGGGCGATATACTGGAGCACTCCTGAGTTTCCGTGGTGACCATTTATTAGCACAATATTCTTCATACCATTTTCGACAAGTGAACAACAAATATCAGATAGAATTCGCGATAGAGTCGAGTTGTGCACTGAAATGTTAAACATAGGTCTATGTTCATAAGATACTCCAAATAAAATTGGTGGTAGGACAAAAGATGGAATCTGTTCTGCAACTAATCTTGAGATATTTTCTGCAATTAAGGAATCTGTAGAAACAGGTAGATGCTCTCCATGTTGTTCCAGTGATCCTACGGGAATTATCGCTCGCTGAACCCTGTTAATTATATTGCAAAATTCGCCGTGGGTTATCCTGTATATAGAAACAGACATATCTCTAAAATCAGGCAGTCTTACAAGTTTATGAACTTTACAACATTTCAATTAATGATCTTTCTATAGAGATGCTACTTATGACGGTATTCACAAACTGATAATGATGATGATATGGCTGCCAATTGCTCAATCTTACTACTGATGTTGTCATTGTAGCGAGATGTGTGTGACTCTACTACTAATGGCATTCTGCGCGTATATTCAAGATGTATTCCACACATATTGTTGTAATATGGTTTTGATGTTAAAACTTTTGTATTTGTTGTCTTATTTGAGTATCCAAATTATTTGGTAGCCTAAGAATACCTGGTGCTTTGACATCAACACTAAAAATCAGTATCATTATATGGATTACAAGTTCTAGATCGAACCGCCTGGGAAAACTTCTGTTACATCTTCTGCGTTACTACCCTTAACATGATCTTCAAGAGTGCAACATTCACATTTTGCATCTGAGCATTGTTGTGAAAATTCGTGATCACATCCTCTGCAACTACAAACCAGGTCTGATTTATCGTTGGACATTGTCTTTACTTAAATAATAAATCATTGAGTATAAATGTATCATAAATATTTTCTTGACTGGATAATGCAATATAAACAAACTCAGGCTGTGACTATATCTGTCCATGTTATCTATTGCTAATTATATATATATGATATCCTGAACGTTATTACTAGGAACGTACGGAAAAAACAGAACAGACAGAAAAAGGCCATCAATTTCATACAATACAACAATAATGATATAATTAGGAAAAGAGTAATAGAATAGAGTTCATAGTGAACAAAGTTCATATTATCTTTACATTGGTAAATCCAGAACATGCATCAATCTTTAATTATTAAATGAGGAAGCCATACAAGTAGCAACAGCAACAACAATAGAAGTCCAAAGTATAGATTTGAATGAGTGCCTTATACTGGATTTTTCTAGAAATAACTAGTCGAGAAATTTGTTGATTCTGCACTATACCTTAGGTTATAGAATTTATATGTTGTCCTTCCTCTAAGTTGATTATAAAAGGGTTAGTGCTAAATATTCAATGGTACTTAGAACTTTTTACTTGCTTTCTCCCAATACATAAGCAGTAACTGCAATACTAAGGGAAATCAGAATATAAAAATGACCAAAGAGCAATAACAATAATAATTGGAGATGTCCATGTCATTAAACTATTGTCATGACAAATGAGTAGCTCTAAAAGATTTATTGTAACTATATTTGTAAGGGAATACTTTATTTACTTTTATTACACAATCGAAACTCGATAGATTCATTCGTATACTTCCTTGCTTTTACCTGCTTGATTTTGCTTCTTCTTCTTCCATAATATGTACTCTTCCCCAGTACACTTCAAGTTTTTCTTCAAGATATAATTTCAAAGCTTCAAGGAGCGTTGAGGCTTCTAATGCCTGTCCTTTCTTTTTAATAGTTTCAAGTGTATCTGACTGCAAAACTTTGAAAGATTCCTGACATATTATTGGACCTTGATCTAGATCTTCAGTGACAAAATGTGCAGTGCAGCCAACAATCTTTGCTCCTCTTTCAAATGCCTGGACATATGCATATGCTCCAGGGAATGCAGGTAAGAGTGATGGATGGATATTGATAATCCGATTAGGATATCTCCATACAAAGTTAGGAGTTAAGATGCGCATATATCTTGCTAAGACTATGAGATCAATATTGTATTGTTCGTTTAATTGTAGAATCCTGCTTTCTGCTTCTATTTGATCTATATTACTCACAACATGAAATGGTATTCCGGCGTCTTCTACAATCAACTTCAAGTTGCTATCATTGTTCCCGATGATTACAAGAAAGTTAGCCTTGATCTCACCCTTCTGCTTTGCCTCTAAAATTTTCAAGAGGCAGTGATCCTCCTTGCTAACGAGAATAGCCACGTTTCGAAGCCTATTTGGCTCTTGGTAATGAACTTTAATTTCCATGTGTAATTTCTCAGAGAGTTCCTTCAGACCATTGTCAAGCTCATTCATAATCACTTTTTGAAAAGATGCTTCGAGGTGCATTCCGAATAATCCTCTAACGACATTCTGATTTATTTTTTCAATATTTCCTCCATTTCTGAAAATAAAATTAGTGATATCTGCAACAACTCCTTTACGATCTTTTCCAATAACTGTAACTTCGATAAGCGTCTTTTCATAATCGTCAGTCATATCGACGATCGATAACGGCCGCCGCTGAAATAAATCTTATACTCAACTAAAGGTTAATGCTTATATAATGATATTTCTAATTAAATAAAGTTGATTCATTTTAAGAAAACTTCTATGTATGGAGAAGTAACTATTCCTGGGGCCTAAATGCTTTGTTTCTGAATAATATCGCTAAGAGTAATTTTGTTAATAGTTGATTATAGGAGCCGTCTATTATTATGAAGCAACAGCGACAAAAACAACAAAAGACCTCAAAACCTCGAAAGAATTATGACTATAATAAGCCGATAGGAAAATGCATAGTTTGCTATTTTCTCTCAGGATGGCATTGCTATGACTGTGACAATGATTTTTGTGGGCCCCATTTCCACGATCATAAAGAACGAAACCTTTGCATAAAGGTGGTTTAATCCAATATGTATATCGACGTCGTCTGCTGGTTTGATGATTCTGGTACAGAGTTGTGTAAAAGTTATAAAATATCATGGCTTGATTTAAAAAGGGAGATTTCAAATTTACTAAAAGAAAATGAAATATTACTTGATGAAACTATCTTTGAATCTTCAAAAGCTAACACTGCCATTATACAGCCTTTGGCTGGCTCCATAAAAGTACGTGGAGATGGTTCTGCAAGAACCGATTATCGATCAATAGAACTATTCAACACGTCCACCATCAGGCGTGCTTTCATCGCTATTGATAGAATCACTGTTGGTGTAATATATCCTCCCCCATGTAATCTGATAAGATAACCTATATAGATTGATAATATAAGAAAATGTATAGTAATAATAATAAAAGCAGCAAAGTCGCTATGTGACTGAAAATTTAGTTTCATTAACTTCCTTAATCTCTTCATAATAGATTCTGCTACTTCTTCTGAACATGATTAATTCTATAAAATATGTAATCATTATACAAACAAATACTTTAACTAATTCTTTCTCTTGGAGAAACGATTTGACGATCTTATCGGTGAAAGCTAAATAGAATGTAAACTGATATAAGTTCATTAATCTGCTTGATAAATATTAAATCAAATTCAACTTCTTCTGCAGGTGATGAATATTATAACGATAAAGATAGTAGTGATAGTCTTAATCACGGTACCAACGATGATAATATTGGCAGCATTGAGCATGGCAGTAGTAGTAGTAATAGCAGCAGCCACCATCACAGTCATCATGATCATCTTATTTCCAGAGAGCGGATTAGACAGCACTTAGGCGCAAGAAGGATCGAATTTATTTCAACAGCTGTTATTTGCGTGATTTTTGCTGTTAGTTTTGCTCATCTTGAATACTATTATATTAAAGATCCTGCATTGCAAATCTCAAATGGAAAAGTAGAGGTAATTGATCCTAATTTTGATCGAAGTAGAGAGACAAAACCTATAATTGGCAATATGTATCAGTATCATCTCTTTCCAATGCTTTTCATTTTTATCCTTATCAGTTTTGCTGCTTTATTTGATGATATGACATTTAGGTTGTTTGGAAAGAGCAAAAGAAGAGAAGCTTTTTTTCTTGGTTTTGCAAATCTAGTAACTGCAATTACTGTAGAGGATTTTGCGTGGTTTGTGAATAGATGGTTAGTACCGCTCAAAGACGATCCAAAAGGCGAACAACTAATGCAATTTTCAGATTGGACTTCTATGCATTTAGGAGCGTTGGATATTGGTAGTAATTTTGTGATACCTTATTGGTATCTTATTGCCATTGCTGGAGCTACAATGGCATATTATGTCGCCTTTAGAAATCATGATACCATAAACTAATTATTTGTTATTATATGTGTATGTAGGTCCGAATATTAAGCAGGATCTTATAGAAATTAATGAAGATCATGGATTTTATAATAACAATATTAAGGAGGGAAGAGACAATATTAATAACAATAATAATTATAATTTCCTATTCTCGGATACTATATTACCCAGACTGTTTAATGAGATGAAAAAGAAGAAAGAATTAATATCAACATTTAATTTTCATCGTTTTTATTATCTTTTTTAATAAATTGATCTCCCAAATTCCCTTTAAAATTGGCTACTTCTGCAAAGCTTAGCCGATCAACATTATTATTATCTTGTCTTATCCAAATAATATAACCATCACTGTCTAGTATTAGTCTCTTAGAACGTTCTAGGTATCTGAGTATAGTGGTTATTTTTACAGAATTTAGCGAAGGTATGATTTTAGGAAGGTCTTTTACTTTGGAATACGTGTTTCTGCTTTTTATCAATGTTATGAATTTATTGATATCGTCTTCTGATATCTCATTTGCTGGCTTGGGTTTCTTTTTTTTTGTAAATTTCTTGGATCTAATAAGTATATTATATCTAGACTATGATTCTAAAACTTTGCGTTTTGTGTTCTTTCTTTTTCCAATCTAGTAAGTGTGATAAGAATAGATAGAATGCGGGGGGTGGGATTTGAACCCACGAATCCCTAAGGAACAGGGTTATAGGAGCGCGTGTGTGTATGTACTCTCCTGGCTCATTCTAAGCTTCGCACTCCTTCTAACACAATAGTATAAGAAAGAGACCTGCGCCGTTGGCCAGGCTTGGCAACCCCCGCACGCACGCACGCGCACGCGCACGCGCAACGTTCATTTTGCATCATTCAATAGCCAAATTTATCTATTCTTATTCTCTACGAATATACATATATAATGCAAAAAAATAATCCTAGACTTTTTGGAACTAATGGCGTTAGGGGAGTATTTGGAAAAGAATTCACACTCGATCTGGTTGTTGATCTATCATATTCCCTTGCAACATTTTTTGGAAAAGGACCAATTATTGTGGGATATGATGGAAGAAACTCAAGTCCAATTTTATCAAAAATAGTCCGTTCAGTGATCAATTCTACAGGAATAGATGTTGGTAATGCTGGATTGGTCCCTACTCCTTGTCTTCAATACGCTGCAAAACAACTTGGTTATAATGGCGGAATAATGATCACAGCTTCCCATAATCCACCTGAATACAATGGAATAAAGCCTACTGCTAATGATGGGGTAGAGATCTCTCGAGAAGATGAGTTAAAAGTTGAAGATATCTATTACTCTAAAAAATTCTCCAAAAGTGATAGTTTTGGTCGAGATTTTACCAACGAAACCATAATTGCTTCTTATATAGAAAAAGTTCTCTCACTTGTAAATATTGAAAAGATCGGGCAAAGAAATTTTACGGTTGTAATGGACATCGGAAATGGTGCCCAATCTCGTGTAGCTCCATTCTTGTTAAATAAATTAGGATGTAAAGTAATTACCATAAATGGCAATATCGATGGTGATTTTCCTGGACGCGGATCAGAACCTACTCCTGAAAACCTTAAGATGCTTTCAAATATGGTGAAGGACTTGGAGGCTGATTTTGGAGTAGCATATGACGGAGACGGAGATCGAAGCTTGTTTTGCGATGAGAGAGGAACAGTACACTGGGGAGATTTGGTCGGAGCAGCACTAGTGAGATATCTATTAAATACAAAACATAGGAGAGCAGAAGTTGTATGTCCGATCAATACTACAATGGCTCTCTCTCTAGTTGCAAAAGAAGCAGATTCGAATATAATTCACACAAAGGTCGGAAGCGTCGAGGTATCAAGAGAAATGTTGAGGCGCAAATCATTCATTGGCCTAGAAGAGAATGGCGGTTTTATGTATGGCAAATTAAATGAAGTCAGAGATGGTGCAATGACTACAGCTCTAATTTTGGAGATGCTGTCGTTATCAGATAATAATAATAATAAAGAACAGACATTGTCGCAGATAATTTCTTCATTACCAAAAATATTTCAATATAAAACTAAGTTTAGATGTCCAACGAAACAGATTGCTAATGACATCGTGACTATATGTTTAGAACATGGCAGTCCAAAAAAAATTGAAACCCTTGATGGAGCCAAAATTTGGATAGACGAGGATACATGGATTATGGTTAGACCAAGTGGGACTGAGCCGTTTGTTAGGATGTACGCCGAATCTGTAGACAGTTCATTGCTAAATTCAAAAGTCGCAGAATATCGTAGATTAATTGAAAGTAAAATATAGACATTATACAAAGATACATATGGACAACATTTTTAATACGCTTCTTCTCCTCTTAGAGCGGAATGAGGATGATCCCAATGGGTGATAGAATGAATTATGAGTAAACCTTATTATGTGAAATTTGAAACTCCTAAAGATTTAGTAAGTGCCGTTTATGAAGCCGTTCGCTTAGCAAAACAGAGTGGCAAGGTAAGAAAAGGCACAAATGAAACTACAAAATCAATAGAACGTGGTACAAGTCGACTGACTGTTATAGCAGAAGACGTAGAACCACCGGAAGTAGTTGCACATCTGCCTATTCTCTGTGAAGAAAGAAACACAGCGTATATTTTTGTGCCAAGCAAACAACAATTGGGTGCCTCTCTTGGAATAGACGTTGGCTCTGCTGCAGCTACCATTCTGGAAGCGGGTGAAGCTCAGCATATAGTTGAGCAGGTAGTCAGTTCTATTGCCAATATGAAAGGCAAAAAATAATGATGGTGGCAGGTGTATATAGTAAATGAGCAAAAATATAGAGGAAAAAGTTATTCCTGCAGAAGTTATTCAGATCGTTGGCAGAACGGGAATTGCAGGTGAAGTAATTCAGGTTAGAGTAAAAGTCTTGGAAGGAAAAGATAAGGGTCGTATCCTGACTAGAAATGTCAAGGGCTCAATTAGAATGAATGATATCTTGATGCTTAGAGAAACCGAGCGAGAAGCACGCAAAATAAAGTGAGAGAATCAACGATAGGATAGTATGATAAATGAGTAAAATAGCAACTTCTCTTCGTAACTGCTTCTTCTGTGGAAGACACATATCAGCAGGGACGGGAACAATGCTAGTCAAAAACGATGGCTCGATTCAATGGACTTGTTCGGATAAATGTAAAAAGAACCTTCGCAAATTAAAGCGGGATCCTAGAAAGTTAAAATGGACCACTAAATACGTAAAGGGTGGTATCAAAGTGAAGAAGAAATAACATTATGGTCTTAGAACAGACTCTTATTGTTGTAAAACCAGATGGATTTAAAAGGGCATTAACAGGAAAAATTCTTACCAGGTTTGAAGAAAAGGGATTCGAAATTAAAAGCCTTAAGTCCTACAATTTTACAAAAGATAAGGCTAAAGAATTTTATTCAGTACACAGCGAACAACCTTTTTTTAATGAGCTGGTATCATTCATTTCTTCTGGGATGGTAGTAGCATGCGTTCTTGAAGGCAATAATGCTGTCAATACAGTGCGTATAATGATAGGAGCAACAAAATCATCTATAGCAAATCCTGGAACAATTAGAGGAGACTTCGGTCTCGGCTTTACAGATAATATTATCCATGCCTCAGATTCATATGAAAGCTTCATAAAAGAGTCACAAGTGATTTTTAATAGTTAAGTGAAACTCAGGCAACCTGTGGTAGTAGTATTAGGTCATGTAGATTCTGGTAAAACTTCTTTACTCGATAAGATACGCGGCACGGCAGTTCAATCGCGCGAATTCGGAGGTATTACTCAGCATATAGGGGCAAGCTTTTTTCCTATTGAAACAATTAAAAATATGACAGGATCTCTCTACCAACAACTTTCTAAATCTGAAGCCCAAATTCCAGGATTACTTGTTATTGACACTCCTGGTCATGAAGTTTTTGCCAGCCTAAGAATAAGAGGTGGCTCTGCGGCGGATATCGCAATTGTAGTTGTCGATGTAAACAAAGGTTTTGAGGCTCAGACAAATGAAAGCATAGAGATCTTGAGGAAAAGAAAGGTTCCATTTGTCATTGCATTGAATAAAATTGATATGATTACTGGCTGGAGAAAGGGGAATACGCCTTTTATCAGTGACCAAATAAAGAAACAAGATGTCAATATTCAAACAATCCTAGACGAAAAAATATATAATGTAGTGGGTTCACTTTCAAGATTAGGATATAATTCTGAAGCATTTTGGCGTATCAAAGATTTTACTAAAGAATTAGCAATAGTTCCTGTAAGTGCAACATCCGGCGTTGGAATACCAGAGCTACTTGCAGTAATGGTTGGTTTGACGCAGCAATATCTAGCAAAGAAATTGGAGAGACGTGATGGGGTGGCAAAAGGAATTGTACTTGAAATCAACGAAGAGATAGGTCTGGGACCGTCCGCAAACGTAATACTGTTGGACGGCATTTTAAAACAGGGCGACACTGTCGCTGTAGCAAAAAGAGACAGTGCTATTGTCACGAGAATCAAAGCATTACTGCTACCAAAGCCACTTGATGAGATGCGAGATCCTCGAGACAAGTTCAAACCTGTTAGTGAAGTTATGTCTGCGGCTGGTCTAAAAATTACCTCTCCAGATTTGGATGGCGTCCTTGCAGGCAGCCCTCTGTATGTTGTAGAAAAGAAAGAGGATGAAAATAGATTAAAGATAATGGTAGAATCTGAAATCAAAAGTGCAATTATAAACACTGATTCAAACGGAGTAATCCTCAGATGTGATACAATAGGTTCAATTGAAGCAATCATGGACCTATTGAAGAAAGCAAATATTCCTATTCAGAGTGCTGATATTGGGCACATCACAAGGCGAGATGTAATTGCAGCTTCCGCAGTCAAGGAAAAGGATAGATATGTAGGAGTACTGCTGGGTTTTAATGTCAAGGTTCTAGATGATGCTCAGAAGGAATCGCAGGAGCGTGGAGTAAAGATTTTCAACGAACGAATAATTTACAATCTTGTACGAAGTTATACAGACTGGGTTACTTATCAGAAAGAACATGAATACTCGATTATATTTAATGAAATCCCACCGATTTGTAAATTTCAATTTTTAAAGGGCTTTATATTTAGACGAAATGACCCAGCAGTCTTTGGAGCAGAGATTTTAATTGGAAAACTACGACAAAAAGTTCTTGTTATAAATGAAAATGGAAAAAAAATTGGTACTATACATCAAGTACAAGAAAGCGGAAAAGCGATTGAAGAAGCTACTAAGGGAATGCAAGTTGCAGTTTCTATAAAAGGTCCAGTTATTGGAAGACAAATCAACGAAGAAGATATTTTCTATACAGATCTGAACAGCAGACAGGCAAAACTTTTGATTGAGAGATTCAACCATCGTTTAAATGAAGAGGAAAAAGAAGTTTTCGAGACGATTCTGAAGCTTAAAAGAAAAACAGATCCTGCATATGGGTATATTTAGTAGTAGTAGTAGTTGTTTGCTGTATATAATCATCCAGATGGCAGCGAAATAGAATCAATGTAAATACAATTGGCTATTCTATTGGTATTTTTGAAGTAATCCTTCAAGACCCTTTTCTCCCACTGCTCCTACAGCTCTGTCAATGGCCTTGCCATTCATGAAGATTATAAATGTCGGAATAGCATATACATCAAATCTCATTGCCAATCCTTGGTTATCGTCGACATTCAACCTGCCAAATGATACCTTATCGCCATATTTTTTTGCTAATTTGTCAAATATGGGAAGCATAAATTGGCATGGCCCACACCACGTCGCCCAAAAGTCTACTAAGACTGGCTTGCTTCCACTTACTACTTCATCAAAGTTCTTTTCAGAAAGCTCCATTAAAGCCTGGTTACCACTTACATGCGCACTAGAAGCTTTTTTTTCAACACTCATGTTTTCTATGAATTAGATGATGTATTTGATATTTAAGATTTTTTAATCTTAAGCATCTTTCATTGTCTGCAAACTCTCCGATATTATTATATATTTTCAGACACTAAACAATTTTTATAATTTCAATATTATTTTGGGATAACACGACAGGATTAAAAATTACGATAAAAACATGAGATTATAGATCTAATAAGAATCTAGTCGTAATTATATTTTCTTTTTGTTTAATTTCCATTCCATGATAGGTTACCGCCTTGATTTCAACCTTATAATGATGCTTTTGTAGGTCTAATACTTCTCCCTTACCAATACCTTTAAGAAAATAATTACCATTACTTTCAGAGATTTTAACTTTGAAATCTGCTAACACAATATTATCAATTAATATTCTTAGCATAACTTTCTCTAACCAATCATAAAGTAAATTTTCGATATCATATCCTTTGGCAATGATTTCATATTCTTGGTCAGGAGTGATCTCTTTAATATGAAACATTGTATTAACAAGTCCTTTGGCAGAATTTTCAAATGCCTCATCTAACGAGCTGCCGTAAGCCTCAATAACCGCATCTGTCATATGATCAAGATATCGAAACTCTATTTTTGTCACTGTAATGGTACAAAACTTAGATGTTATTATAATTGATCGTAAAATCTAAATGTCAACAAATTAATGCGTTCATTATGAAGTTAGAAATTCCCCGTGGAATGAGAGACATAGAACCAGAGGAACTCCATAACATTAATTATATTAAAGAGAAATTCATGGAAACCACGTGTCTCTTTAACTTCAAGGTTATGGAGCCATCGCCTTTGGAGATGCTTACCACGCTAGAAGCGAAGGCTGGAGCATCCATATCAAATGAAATCTATAGTTTTACTGACAAGGGACATAGAAATATTGCATTAAGATTTGATCTCACAATTGGTCTTACTAGATTCGTAGCAACAAGGAGAGATTTAAAGATGCCTGTCAAACTGGCATCTTTTTCTGACGTATGGAGATATGACGAACCACAAGCGGGACGCTATCGGTATTTCCATCAATGGGACATAGAGATCTATGGCCCATTCAGCAAAGAATCTGATGCAGAGGTAATAGAATTTGTTTCAGTATTTTTGAAAAAACTGGGACTAAATGTTATGGTAGAAGTGAATGATAGACAGTTAATTGAGGAATACATTAGACAGAAACTTGGTATCGCAGAAGAACAAATAATCCCTGATATATTGAGAGCAGTTGACAAGGTTACAAAGAAGAGTTTCTCTGAGCTATATGAGGAATATAAAGACAAAATTAATTTGTCCACGCTTCAGCATCTAGTTGATCTATCAAGCATAAAAGGGACTGTCAACGAAGTTTATTCAAAAGCAGATCTAAATGGATTAGAAAATTGGAGTAAAGTCGTAGCATTGATGGACTCCCTAAAATCCAGAGGAGTTGATAATATCAGAGTTAATCTCGGAATTGTAAGAGGACTAGATTATTATTCAGGAGTAGTCTTTGAAGCATTTGATCCATTTATTGAATTGGGTGCTCTTGTTGGCGGAGGTAGGTATGATAGATTAACTCATGCTTTCGGAAGAGAGGATATTGGTGCAATTGGTGCAGCAGGAGGGGTGGAAAGGATAATGATGGCTCTTAAAAAAAATGGAATTCTAAAACACATGCCTAAACAAATGGTTTATGTTGCATATACGCCGAGTAGTATAAAGACTTCGGCGTTAGGCATAGTTTCAATTTTGCGAAGCAGCGGAATTAGCACTGACTACAACCTTAATAATGGAAGATCACTTAGGAAACAACTTGATGATGCAGCATCAAAAGGTGCAGCTCTAACTGTAATAGTGGGACCTGAAGAAATTGAGAAAGGAGAGGTAACGTTGAGGTCGATGGGTGATGGCACTGAGAGTAAACAAAAAGTAAACGAATTGGCAAAAATCTTGGATAAAATGTTTCACTAGATCTGTAACATTCCACTGCTCTTCATTTTTGTAATTCCCGATGCCTTTTTATCATAAACATTTCTGACTACTAGATCCGGCGGTTCATAACTGACGTATATGTCACCAACTTCTAGATCTTGTATATTGTAGTTGATTTGAATATGTTCCTCCTTGATACCATTTTCTACTAATTTTTTCTTAGCCTTATTAACTATTTCTTCATCAGAAGTATTGGGAGCCAGAAATACCTTACCTTTGTATTCTATCGGCATATATCTTTATGTTGTGGTGTAGATAACTAAAATAGGTTAAAGAACTTGATATATTGTTGAGAAAATTATCTTTAGATTATCCATCCGCTACTAAAGACTACCATTATAACATAGCTTTATTTCATATATATATATATGTGTGTAGAGAGGATAAAAAAATAATGGCTCTATTATTGCTATTGCAGAGGGAGTGGCAGAGTCAGATCAATGTTATCATTTATGATAATTCAAAAAATTCTAATAATAATAATATTTCGTCAATTAGTTGTAGTAAATTTTTCAACTCATAATCAAAACTCTCTATGATATTAGGTTTTCTGGATTTACTTGATGATTAGACGGAGCGTTTCTTAGTTCATAATAAATAAAAAGAGTACCATTAATTATTGCTATAGTCATGGCAAATATGCTAAAAGATATACGTGAGAATCGATTAACACAATTGATATTGCCCGAGGCCGATATTGGTAATTGACAGATACTATATCTCATGATGTCATTATTGTTGGATCAGGTCTAGCTGGCCTGCGAGCTGCTATCTCATCTGCTAGCATAGATAAAAAGCTGAGCATTGCGGTGATTTCAAAGGTACAGGTCATGCGTTCCCATTCTGTTTCTGCTGAAGGTGGAACAGCGGCCGTTCTCTTTGAGGAGGAAGGTGATAATCAAGAATCCCATGTCTATGATACTATTAAGGGTAGTGATTTCCTTGCTGATCAGGATGTAGCAGAAAGACTAGTATCAAATATGCCATATGAAATATATCAGCTGGATCATTGGGGAATGCCATGGTCAAGGAGGGAGGATGGCAGAATAGGTCAGCGTAAGTTTGGTGGTTATTCATATCCACGGGCTACTTATGCACAGGACAAAGTAGGCTTTTATGAGATGCAAACACTATATGATACATGTCTTAAATATGATAACATTCACTTCTATAACGAATGGTTTTGTACTAAAATTCTAAGGGATGCAAATAATTTTAGAGGTCTGACAGCTATTGAAATGAAAACAGGTAACTTTTTCAAATTTAAATCTCCAGCAGCAATAATATGTACCGGCGGTGCTGGAAGAATTTACAGCTTTTCTACATATGCTTACTCTTCAACTCCGGATGGCTTAGATATGGCATATCGAGCTGGGCTTGCTTTAAAAGACATGGAGTTTGTCCAGTTTCACCCTACAGGTATCCTGCCATCAGGCATATTAATTACAGAAGGTGCACGAGGAGAAGGAGGATATCTTATAAATAATCAAGGAGAACGGTTTATGAAAAAATACGCTCCAGGGAAACTCGAACTGGCTCCAAGGGATGTAGTATCCCGCTCAATGATTCGAGAAATTCAGGAAGGAAGAGGTTTTAAACATGAATCAGGTGTAGACTGTCTGAAACTTGATCTATCTCATCTAGGAGCCGAGCGGGTAAAGGAACGTCTGTCAGGAATCAGAGAAATAGGTATTAAATTTTCCGGAGTCGATATTATTAATGAGCCAATTGAAATTCGACCAGTATGTCATTATATGATGGGTGGAATTAATTCAAACATAGATGGTGCTACTGAAATGAATGGGCTATGGTCTGCTGGTGAGGCTGCATGTAACAGTACACATGGTGCCAATCGTCTTGGTGCAAACTCTACTTCTGAATGTCTTGTGTGGGGTAGAATTACAGGAGAATTAGCCGCTCAATATGCACTGAAGTCAAAGGGGTCTTCATTTTCTATATCAGAACAGGATATCATAGAAGAAGAAAAGAGAATTTTTGATGGAATATTTAGAGGGAGGGGTCAGGTTAATCCGTATGAGATAGGAAAGGAATTGACTGATACCATGGATGCTAAAGCATATGTATTTAGAAAAGAACAGGACCTTGCTGAAGGTTTGAAGAAGGTAAAGGAATTAAAAACATTAGGGTGGAAGCATGTAGATGATCAAGCAAAAGAGTATAATACTAATTTCATAAATGTCATGGAGGTGGATTCAATGCTGAGGATAGCAGAAGTGGTATTTATTGGAGCTTTAAACCGCCGAGAATCAAGAGGTGCGCATGCGAGAGATGACTATCCAATGCGCGATGATGTCAATTTTCTGAAGCATACTCTTGCTTACTTTGCATCTGAAGGCCCAAAGATGGCATGGTCTCCAGTAACGTTTACACGTTACGCGCCAGTGGAGAGGAAGTATTAATGGAAAGATCAAAAGAAAGTAATTTTAGTCGCAATAATCGCGAGGGTTTGAAAGGATGGCTAAATCCCACAAGATATGGCTGGGAGCGTGTATCCTACTGGCTACAAAGATTAACTGGAGTATTCTTGCTAGTTTATTTTATCGGTCATGTTTACGAAACAAGTTCTCTAACAAGAGGTCCAGATGCATGGAATGCTATGTT
Source organism: Nitrososphaeraceae archaeon (assembly GCA_035642715.1). Taxonomy (GTDB): domain Archaea; phylum Thermoproteota; class Nitrososphaeria; order Nitrososphaerales; family Nitrososphaeraceae; genus JAJNBK01. The sequence continues at coordinate 21,300 of DASQRW010000233.1, forward strand.
GGAGTTAACTCAAACACAATGGGGACATCTTTTCTTAATATTGGTGATAGGAACAAGTACATTTCATTCTGCTAACGGTATTAGATTGATATTTACCCATGGTGGTAAGGGATTGGGCAAAGCTGGAAGACCAGACTATCCTTATGATGCGTTATCACTTAACTATCGGCAGAAGTCTGGAATATGGGTTGCATTAATATTATCGGCTGTGGCAATGCTGTACGGATCAAGTGTACTTTTTGGCGGAGAATAGAAAGTAAAAGGAGAGGTAATGATGGAGACAAGAAGGGTAATCCTGCGCGAAAGTCAAATAATGAAGATACAGTACATTACAGCAATAGCAGCACTTGTTGTAGTGGCTGTGCATATCTTGATGCGTCTTATAATGCCATATAATATGAGCCTGGAGTATGAGAATGTAGTCGCAAACTACCACAATATCCCATATGCACTTCTTCTAGAGTCGATACTAATACTCATTGCAATACATGGTTTTAACGGCTTGAGAGTCATATTGCTTGAGTTTCGACAGAATAAGATATGGGAGAACGGTATTACAGTATTCACTATAACGGCGATGATAGTCATAATTGCATACGGTACTAGAACAATAATAATGGCTAATCAACTAGGATTGAAGTAGAAATGATGGAAATTATCAAAAAAATAGGAATGATAAAAAATAGGAATGTTAAAGACGATAACAATAATAATAATAATAATAATAGAAAGGGTACACTCCGCGATAACATTATCATAAAAGTATTCCGTGCTAACAGAATAAAGGGAGATCCTGTCAGCTATGATTCCTTTGAGGTACCAGTACAGCGTTGGACAACTGTCCTTGATG
>DASQRW010000234.1:0-2679 GCA_035642715.1 Nitrososphaeraceae archaeon
TTAATTAGGCAAACTAATTCAAAGCTTTAGGCTGTCATTCACAATATCTTTCTAATCTATCATTAATATGATAGTAGTAGAATGATACAAGGCTTTTTCGTATTCCATACGATGCGGAACGTGTTAGGAAAGTATTCCATACAGTGTGGAAAAAGTGGGGAATAGTGCTAGGGTTTTCCGCAGAATGTGTGGAAAAAGTGTGTGAAATTTTCTAATAACACCACTACTTATTGCGTGGAAAAACGTGTGGTAAGACCCATTGATATGATTTAGTAGACGTCATAGAATGAAATTGGATTATATTATATAAGTGAAATAGTCCGCATCACTTCCTGGAGTAGATTATCGTAACTCTCTTAGCTATAAAATTTTAACGGGTTCGGTGGTTCTCGCACCTATAATAGTTCTAAAAAGAGACCCAACAATAGTAACATAAGCCTAGCTATTAAGTTTTCTGTTGAGCTAATAGGGTTGCTTTGCTAACAATAGATATATGGAAACCAGGTTTTAGACCAAACCCGTATCGTCAAGTTTACAATCAGACAACCAAAAAATATAAAGCTAAATTAATTGAAATACTATTAACAAGAAATGGGTAGCTCATCCATACCTTCTGCGGCATCAAAAATTATTCAGACTAAGAATAAAGAAGATCACGAAGAACTTGTTACAATAACCGAAAAAGTAAATCTGACAAAGAACCAATATGAAGTCCTGAATATTATCTGTAATATATATGAAGAGTCTGTTTCTCAATACCTGCAAGAAGCATTAGTTGAAGCAATGAGGTTTGATATAGAAGAAGGCAATTTCTCTGATGTTCTATTAGAAAAGATAACGGATAAGAAAGAAGAAAATATAAACAAAGAAAAGAATAGTAGTTCTTTTCTCACAGGGTCATCAGTAGATAATGGTATAGGTGCTGATTTACAATTTTAGATCCTTTTTGCTGAATAGACTACCTGAACTAAAAGGTGACGGAAATCTATTTCTTTCACTTAACATCTTCAACATAGGAATACTTGTCATTCACCTTGCACCATTGTTAGAAAGGCTGCGATTAGAAAACCTCCCAATAATGCAAGTCCCTTCCTAACTCCTCCTCGTTCAAACGCCTCTGGTATCATAGACTCTGCTAACATGACAATTATGGCACCTGCGGCAAACGCTATTGATATTGATATAATAGGTGGGCTGGCATTGGATAAGATGCCATATCCCATTGTTGTTGCCACAGCTGCTACTCCAACACCTATGGACCATAACACAAGTACATATTTTGAACTTAGTCCGCTAGACTTCATGTCATTTGTTGAGGCCAAGCCTTCAGGGAAATTCGAAACAAAAATTGCGACTAAGAGAGCTATATTTATTGCACCTCCTGTTGCAAGGGTAATTCCAAGAGCTGCATTTTCGGGGATATTATCCATAAGTGATCCAATAAACAATGATTGACCAGATGCAGGTTTCTCAGCGGCTGCATTTTCATCTGGGGATCTACCTACGTCTATTGCGTCAGAGGCTCTAGACTTTGATTTTCTTTCAAGTATATAATTTGCGATGGTAAAAGAAACTCCTCCTAGAATAAAGCCTACTGCTGTTGCTGGAAGAGCATGGGTAACGCTAAATGCATCAACTAATATGGAAAAAGTTAGTGTTGCAATTAATACTCCAGTTCCAAATGCCATTATTATAGTTATAATGTTCTTCGAGGGATTAGCAAATAATGAGACTACACATCCGATGAGCAAAGGGCTACCAGCAATAAAACCCAAAAATAGGGATTCAAATATACCTTGAGATGTAAGAATTTTGAATAATCACCCAATTATTATGGTAACACATGCAAAAAACCTTTCTGGTTGATTTCTTGTATGAGAAAAAGATTAATTGATAAATTGTTAGATGTTATATGTTACCAGTTAGTTGAGAGTTCCAGACTTGTTGTAGAAACTCTTGTGGTCTCATAGTTAATTGTTGTGTAGTTTGATCCCTTACCATCAGCATAAGAACAGCTGTTGCTCATATACGAATTATCAGGAGGCAGGCATAGGATCCATTTGGAAGTAAAGTGCTAATTTCTCATTTGTCTTACCAATACCGACTCTTCCTTAATTGATTTCTGCTAGGTAATGATGCCAAAGCTCTATTGTAGACATAACATTATTCCTACCGTTTATCAACATTAATACTATTATATGACGTATTTATTAGATGGTTTGTAAAATTGTGTCTGATAATAATTAGAGGAGATTACTATTATATTTCCTTTCTTAGTTTACATCTACTAAGAAGTGTACTTATACAGCATGAGCAGCTACGGGTCTCCGTGATGATATCAGTTCTATAATAGGACGCAATTAAACTAGTAGGGCCAGAATTAAAGCTTTCTCCTTTACTTTTGAAATCATAAAAGTTTTCCATACCAAAAAAAGCAAAAAAAGAGGCTCTATTTGACTTTCTCTATCTTCCACCTAATCCGCCAAGGCTACCAAGACCACCAGCGCCGCCTAATCCGCCAGGACCTACTCCTCCAAAGCCGCCAAGGCTACCAAGACCACCAACGCCGCCTAATCCGCCAAGGCCACCTAATCCGCCAGGACCTACTCCTCCAAAGCCGCCAAGGCTACCAAGACCACCAACGCCGCCTAATCCGCCAAGGCCACCTAATCCGCCAGG
>DASQRW010000235.1:0-27855 GCA_035642715.1 Nitrososphaeraceae archaeon
GCAAGTAATATTTTAGCCCAGACTTCATTAACATTGCCGGCATAGATAAAGAGAATAGCCAAGAAAGATAGTGCAATTCCTGTTATTGTTTCCCCATTAATTGTTGCCATAGTAATGAGATTTTCACAATGGGAATATATAGTATTTTCTAAGAAATAGTTATTCTCTGACAATTGACGATATATATATATATATATATATAAAGTTGCAACTTTGTGTAGCTCAATTCCTCTGAAATACACTACGATATTTGCTTTGATTTCTTAGATATTGTTATAGTTGGTTTACAAGCTGATGAATTTATTGTATAACATTACTTTCAGTCCTGCTTCTACTTTCTGTGCTTTAATTTTCTTTGAAAGTATGTCTTCACCTAAAACTCTTTTTAATGAGGAAAAGACAATTTCTGCGATCATCTTCTACCTGTATCCTTCAGCTGTTTCCATCTATTATATTCTAGTTTCTTGATAAGCAAGAAGACTCCGTTTCTTCTTAATGAACATCCCTTGGATCTGGTAGATGCATTTTTCCTAATACTAACAGCTGGTTCAGCATTTATGTCGTCCAGTATATTGAAGTTCTTTCTATTGTCATATATGCTTTATCTCCATCATATACTTTATCTATATCATGTCTTTTAGCTGATTCCTTTATTAGTTGACAAAACTTTTTTGGAATCATGAGCATTACCTTTTGCTATTCTCTGAATGATACTACCTTTTTATAGATTCTCCGTCTACAGCAATATGCAGCTTGATAAACTCTTTTTTCCCACGTATCCATTTCTCCTCCTGAATATAATCACCTTTCTTTTCGATATGGTTAAACCCGATGCATCGACTATCAGCATTATTGGCTTGCCATGTTCTTCTTCAAAACCTAGATTTCCGACAGATAATGGTTTAATCTTTATAATCCTTCTCCTGATATGTGTAAATGTATTTCTTCAATCCTGATGTATTCAGATAGTCCTCTTACAATTCCTTGGACAGTACTATAAGCAATCTTAAATCCAATCTTAATAAACGCTAGAAAATGGATGTAACTGTGTGAATATTCAAAGGGAGCTCCAACTTTTCCTTGATTCATTTTCTTAATCTCCTTATTTCATGACTTCAAAAAGCCAATATACATAAGTACACACATCCACGTTCAATCAATGATTCATTGTAATCATGCCAGGATTTGTTTAGTGGCATGAACTGATTCTAATATATCCAAGGTAATAATGCTACAAAGTAGATAGTAAATGAAAGCTTATAAAAGCATAGTGATAGCAATGTTGTCGTTTTATAACGGTAGTTAGAAATGGAATTAAAGAAGAATTGAAAAACTCCTACCCATTTTGGTAATTTGTAGCCGATATCATTCTAAAAAAATACTCTATGAAAAGGTAAATATTTCAACCAATCTATATTTACATAAATGGGTATTCCTGAAAAAATTAAAGCCATAGAAGACGAGATTCATAAAACTCAGATCAATAAAGCTACAGAATTTCATATTGGTTTACTAAAAGCAAAAATGGCTCGTCTAAGACGTGAAATGAATGAAAATACCCATGGCAAGACAGTTTCTACTGGTGGAGAAAATGCTGGTTTCGACGTCAGAAAGGCAGGTGACGCAACCGTTGTTCTCATCGGACTACCGAGTGTCGGCAAATCAACTCTTCTAAATACGTTGACAAATGCTAAATCCAGAGTTGCATCATATCAGTTTACAACTCTGACCGCGGTACCCGGCATTATGGAATATCGTGGAGCTAGAATTCAAATTTTAGACCTTCCAGGTATTATAGAAGGAGCAGCAGCAGGAAGAGGTATAGGCAAAAGAGTACTTTCCGTTGCTAGGAATGCAGATCTTGTTTTGATGGTTCTAGACGTTTTTCAACCACATAATTTAGGAATTTTAAAGAATGAACTAGCCGAAATTGGGATTAAGATTGACCAAAAATCTCCAAACGTAATAGTTGAAAAGACATCTATAGGTGGAGTATCAGTAAATATTTTGGTTCCAACAAAATTAACACAAAATTTTATAAAGGAAATCTTGCGTATCTCTGGTATTCACAATGGTCGTATAACAATAAGAGAAACAGACTTAACTGAAGATCAATTAATCGATGTTTTAAATGGTAATAGGATTTATGTGAATTCTTTGACTGTATTGAATAAGATAGATCTTGTAAATCAGGGATTTGTAAGAGAGATTCAATCTAAGATTGGAAATAACTTTATTCCAATTTCTGCAGATGCAAATATCAATATTGATGCGCTGAAGGAGGCTATATATCAGAGGCTCGATTTCATCAGGATCTATATGCGTCCAAAGAGAGGGGAAACAGACTACCAAGAACCAATGATAATCAGAAATGGTAGTACTGTAGGAGATGTTTGTAGTAAAGTCCATCGCAATATGATAAAAGATTTTAGGTTCGCACAGATTTGGGGAAGGAGTGCAAAATTCAATGGTCAGAAGGTCGGGTTAGACCATATGCTCAGAGACGAGGATGTATTGACTATAGTAAAAAGATGAATACTATATAAATTCAGAATAAAAGTTCTAGTAAAAGTGAGATTCCATTTTTTCATATACATTCGAGAGATTTTCTCATTTGTTTGACGAAGAATTTAATACACTCTATTTAATACTGGAACCTAATTACGATATATCATTTAATATCTAGCATAAGATAATACATGAAAATGCTGTCTTGTATGAAGCGCTCGATGTCAGGATTTTATTTTGCAACGTATACGCTATTACCAAACTTTAGTCATAACAACATTTTATGAAGTGGCCAATAGCTCACAAGTGAGGAGTAACTGACTGAATAGTAAGTAGTTGTATTAGTATAACTATTCACCAACCACCTTAATTAGAACCCTTTTGCTCCGGCTACCGTCAAATTCGCCATAGAATACTTGTTATCAAGGGCCAAAGTCCAATTTTCCTTTGGTGATAGCAATAACAACTTCTCTTCCCATGATCTGACGTTTTAAAGGAGCATCTGCATTATCTTGTACTGTTCTATTATGTTGGTATTTATTCGTAGGTATATTGGGGCGCGAAGCCTTCAAACCATCTTTGAAAATCCTCATACAAACCGCTTTCATCATCGTTAATGAAAACGCTGGCGGTTATATGCATAGTATTTACTAAACAACGCCCATCATCGACTTTACTTTCTCGATCTATCTGTTAAATTCGGGATGTAATATTGATAAAGGCAGATCGTGCGGCTGTATTACAAGTAAGATATTTTGTTAAAAATCTCAATTCAAATCAATTCGGAGGACTTCCAGCACTAGGGGATGAACTATCTCCTCTCTCGGTTCCGTCTGGTGCGGATGGTTCGGCATCTTTTTTTCTTTTTAGATGACTGAATAATAGTAGTGCCAAGATTGCAGCTATTATGATATAGTTAACTGGAGGACTTATTGCCCTTGTTATTAATCCAATACCTGGGATTACATATGCGACCTTGCCGATATAATCTTTTTCTGTTATAGGAAAATCTACTCCAGGGATAGAAGAAGGATTAGCATCACCCTGTGTCCTGATGACTCTCTCTTCTTGAGAATCGATAGTAATATCTCTAATATCTGCAACCCTATGAACTATTACCCTGTCACCACCAATGGGCCTATGAAAGACTATAATATCACCAATATTCAGACTTTCAAATGAGCCGCCATCTCTTACGATTAATACATCATCTACATTTAGGCTAGGCACCATACTACCACTAGACACTATATAGAATGGATTGGCAGTGTCAAAGACCAATCGGATAGCTAGCCAAACAATTGCAACTCCTATTGCAACGATTGCAATGTCTTTGATAACACTTGGAATTTTTGAACTGCGTTTGTTTAGCAACTTTAAAAGTATCGTTTTTTTCGTTAGATAAACCTTTAGGTCTTTTTGTTTAAAGATTAAATAAAAAAGATATATAGGTTTAACTGAACATATCTATAATATCTATATCATTTGTATATGTCAAGTACATATCCTTATTAGGTCTTTTGTTTAAAATGCAAAACTTCTAATACAGTCATATAATACTGATATTTTATTATTATTAAATCTCATAATTCTCTCCACGAACATAGAGATAGTATAAATTTTGTTATTAAAGATACCTGGTTATTATCCTTCAGGAACTCGCGTCATTTCTTCAATTTTCTGGATATTCTAATGTATTTTCAACAGACTTTTGCTTTTGGTGCGTCTTGTTCTTTCATGAATTTAGATAACATAGCAACAACCATAACAATATCCTGTGGAGGATCATTACATTTTTAAAAACGACTCCTATAGATGTTCTCTTGGGTTCTTCTATTATTATGTAAGAATTGATTCCAGTGATGGAGATATATTAAATTTTTAGATATTAATTTTCAATATAAATTAGAATTACTTAATAGAGTAGTCTGTTGGTATCAGTTTCCTTGATTATTTTACATTTACCTGTATACAAATATTTTGACGCCTTCAGATAGTTTCTCTTCAGAGTAAAGCTCTACATTAACCAAATAGCAAGGCTGAGCATTAGCATACGTTCTCATAGAAGGGAACATAACAAGTCATTCATATAAGTTATAATTGCATTTCACAATCAAAAGATAAAAGTGATTCATTTGCTTTATAAATGATAAACCTACAGATTCATTGTTAGATAATGGCAGCTCAGTCAAATGCCTTCTCCGCATATTTTGCTTTTGCAAAATCAGGCGTAACTCTGAGTCTTCACTGCTGCCATCCATTTTAAATATTGCCTTTTTCATATTTAATGTGTTCGTCAATAGCTTGATTCGCAAGCAAATCTGCATTTCTATTTTTTGACCTAGGTACATATTCGTATATAACAATTTGGAAATGTTTCTCAAGATTAGATATTTCTCTAAATATGTTGCTTAGTTCCTTGTTTCTTACCTTATATCGGTTGGTTCTCTGATTAACGAGAAGTTGGCTGTCTGACAGAATTGTAATACTATCATCCAGACCGAAAGCAATTTGCATAGCTTTTTTTAATGCTATATATTCAGCCTGATTATTTGTTTTATAGCCGACGAATTCTCTATGTTCCAATATTTTAGAATTTTCTTTGATTATTACAATTCCTATTCCAGATAATCCAGGATTACCTCGACTCGCCCCGTCGATATTAATAATTAGCAAGTATTATAAATGAAACATGAAGTAGTTTTATTAATCTAACAATCACCTTATCAAAGATTCGCAAAATTATGACATAAACAAAATTGTACTATGTATACAAAACAATGAATCATATTGATAATAATTATTTTTAACTTATAATTGTCTTATGTTGTCAACTTCAGAATAATAATAACAAGTTCTGGAAATGGTTATACTTTTCAAAAAGGTTGAAGAATTCTTCTCCCATCCGTCATATTTATGTCAATAATGATCTTACCGGCTAGGATGTCAATAATATAAGCATTTTGAAAATTTCTCAATTTATTATAATAATGATTCATAGACATTTTCAACAATAATAATTTCGATAGCGATTGTAAATTAAATTTATTACCTGCAAAGAACCAAATTGACTTTAGAATGAAAAAGTACTAAAATTTCTCTTGCAAAAAAATTGATTTTGTCAATTCTTTTACTGCAATCCAGATTAAAAGGCGATACATTGCTAATGTTTTTAGTCTTCTAGCCGGGATATTAGATTTTCTTGACTCAGCTTTTGCCTGCTATACTTTGTATTCATCTCGTCTGTCGTAGAATGTGAACGATTAAAACTCTAATCCTAATCAATGGATCATTTAATGATAAAAATTTCATGACAGGTAACTATATAGTATCGCGATAATCGCAATTTCATTCTATTGTTATCAGAATGGCGCAATTGAAGTTCTTATTTTTCGTTCAAGTATATTCAAATTAAAAAGTATCCTATCATCACGTCTAACTATTATAGAATTTGGTTTTTAGTTATATCATCTTACGATACATCTATGATATCCAGCTTGTAAAGAATGCCAAAGTCAAAATCAGATAATTGAATTCATAGTATTATCTATGGTAATAGCTTCGTAGATTAATACAATAGTCAAAAAGCAATAATAACATTTTTAGTGTTAGATACATTAGTTTTTTAGATGCCAAAGCGGAAGGTCAAAGAAGAAAAACCAAGGAAAAAAATAGGTAAAAAACAAATCCTATTACCTCCTATCATGGTAGGTGTCGCTACCCTCGTGGGTATATTAATAATGCAGTTTGTTCCTCCTCCGCCTATTCTCGATGTATGCTTGAAAAAACATGCCGGTGACACATTCAATGTTTATCCTAGAATAAAAATAATAGTAGACGGACAGACAAAACTGTTGCCTGATGATATAGGCAGAGATTTGAAAGACGGTAAAGAATGTTTGCATGTTATTCATACGGACGCTATAGGAGACAAACTTCATATACAATATGTCAGACCAGTCAGGTTGACTGTAGATGACTTTATGAAAATTTATTCATATGATAATAGAACCATTTCAGTAATAGATAATTCCACAGGGATTCCAGAAAAACAAGTATTAACAATTCAAGGCTTTAATATTGAATATTCATACTTTTCAGAACGAGGTGAATTCACAAGAGTATCCAAACCATCAGATGTGCCTCCCTTTACTAATGATTTGGTTGTAAGACTTAACTTAATATCTAAATAGATATAAATAGAGAAGGTTTTGCCCTTCATTTGAATCATTTGGCAAATAAAACCGCTGCAATACTTCGTGGAGATGGTACTGGTCGAGAATTAGTCGAGGCAATGATCAAAGTTTTGAGAGCATGCAATACTCAGATAGAATTAGTCTTAGCTGATGCCGGATCCGAGTGGTGGCAGGAAACAGGTGGTAATTCATATATTTCAGAAGATGTTTGGAAATTACTTGAGAATAGTGATGCTTGTTTTAAAGGTCCTACTACTACTATCCCTAAACCAAATGCACCACGCAGCGTTGCCGTGAGTATTAGACAAAAATTTGAATTATACGCCAATGTAAGACCCATCAAGACATATAAGAATGCTCAAAGGCAGCTTCATTTTATCTGTGTACGCGAAGCGACTGAAGGATTATATGCAGGAATTGAATTCAAAACAAGTGACGATTCTGCTATTGCAATTCGCAAGATAACAAAAAAAGGCTGTGAAAGAGTAGTAAAAAAGGGCTTCCAAGTAGCAAAGGATATGAATTTTCAAAAAGCGTATGCGATTACAAAAAGAAACATATTAAAAGAAACTGACGGATTATTCTGGGCAGCTGCAGAGAAGTTTCAAAAAGAGTTTAAGAACATCGACCTTGAAGAGTATTATATAGATAATATGACACAACAACTTGTTAAGAATCCGGAACGATTTAACAACAGCGTATTAATTAGTACTAATTTATTCATGGACATAATCTCAGAATGCGCCTCAGGACATGTGGGTTCTATAGGATGTGTATACTCAGGTAATTATGGCGACGATTATGCAATGTTTGAACCAGCGCATGGTAGTGCTCCAAAGTATGCAGGAAAAAATAAGGTAAATCCTGTAGCAACTGTCTTATCTGCAGCATTGATGCTAGACTATCTTGGAGAAAAAGATATTTCGTATGCAATTTTTAAAGCTACCGAGAATGTCATTGATGAAAATATCTATGTTACATATGACCTAGGTGGAAACAGTACTCTTTCTCAAATGGCAGAAGAAATAGCATATAGAGCATCCAAGATTCTCAAAAAGTAACTATTAAAGTCAAGCAATATCAAAACTAATCTCAATGATATAAAGTGTTTCAAAAAATAACTTCCTTACTTTTACGATCTTCTTTTTTAAATTCATTTCTTTTGTAAATTTGTCTAATTTAGAGCTATCAGACAAAGACGAAATGATTGTCAACATCTTACCTCGCTTTTGCAGAACCGAAACAGCAGAATGTATAAAATGTAAAGTAGCTTCTATACCTGTAGGCCCTCCATCGATAGTATGATCTTTATTTTTTTTATCGTGATCAGACAGATATGGAGGATTGCTTACAATAAAATCAAATTTAACAGCAAGGGCCGAAGCAGCATCGCAACATATTAGCGCACCGTTTTTTGGAAGCTTACTTTTGTAATGTTGAAGTGACACGTAATCAATGTCTGTTCCAACTATACTATTGAAATTTTGAGAAAGAGTATTTAGTATTATACCAGATCCTGCACCTATTTCTAAAGCTAAATTACCACAATAATGTTTAGCACATTCCGCTAAAAAAAAACTATCTTCCGCAGGCTGGTACAATTTCTATCGAACCTACCAATTCCATTAATTCTGTAACACTTAACTGGTCTATTTTTTTATCCTCATACTCTATTTTGATGCCAAATTTTTTTGTTAATAAAGACGCCTTCTTATTTCTTTGGGAAAATAAAAAGTTGAGATTGCTAATAGTATTTTTTTTTATTGTCGAAGATCTTGGAATTAATCTGATAACGGTTGATTCCACAAAAGGCTGAGGCTCAAATGCTTCTTTACTTACATTAAACAGCCTTTCTATGTTAAAACAATGTTGACTTAAAACTGTAATTGCTCGATAATTTTTTTCTCCGGGCTTGGCTTGTAATTTATCAACAAACTCTTTTTGTGTCATAATTATAGCTCGTTTAAATTTTTGAAATGGCAACCATTGTAAAGCATCTCTACTTCTTGAGTAAGGAAGATTTGAGATGAAAATATCAAATTGCAAATCATAAATTTTGAAAATATCTGCATTTATTAACTTTAAATTTGAATGACAATAACAGAGACCACATGCTTTTTTATAAATTTCCCTATCTACTTCAAAAGAGGTAACTAGTTTGGCACTTTTGCAAAGTTGCTTTGTTAAAACTCCACTTCCAGTTCCCGCTTCGTAAACGATCTCTTCTCTAGTAATTTGTGAAGCATCAATAATCCTTGATAAAATTCTATTATCTATGAGCGTATGCTGGCCAAAGGATTTTCTTTTTGACCATTTCATTTTCTAACAAACAGATTCATTCTGGCTTCGCCAGCAATTTCATCGATGATTCTTTTTGCTATAAGTTTTGCCGGATCTCTTAATCCAACTCTATTTTGAATATCTTCAAATGATTCAAATCTTTTTTTGTCTCGCTCCTTGATTATAGTCATCATATATGTTTTCCCTATTCCCGGAATCAATTCGAGGGCGTGAATTCTTGGTGTTATTGGCTGAGACATATTCATATAATCTATGAACCTTTTCTCGTTTGCAATCACAATTGTTTCTACTATGTTTGGAAGTTCATTTTTCGCTGACTGTGAGATATTGTCATAATCCAATCTGCCAAGAACACTTATCACTTTATCTCGACCCTCGCGCCCAATATACACTCGCTCTCCAACCTCAAAACTCATATTTTGAACGCCAAGTAATTCCAACAGAGTTAAACGCTCCTCTCCAATGGCCTGAATGATTATGCCTTCTCTTCCTCTAACTGTATTTGATTTTCCTCTAAGCATAAAATCTAATATATAAGCATATTCCTCATATTTTCTTTGAAATTGCTGTTCTCCGGAACTAGACATGCTTGTCCTGTTATCAGAGTAACCTGTCGGCGATGCTGACAATATACTTCCCAGTATATTTACTGATTCCTTTTTATTTAACTTTCAGTACCGATTTTGAGTATATTTAGCATTTTTTCTAAAGTATCTGTAAGAATAAGTTTTTTCCATCCAAATGTGAATGCTCTTAGTTCTTCTATGGAACTAGGCAAGGCATTGACAATTTCTACTGCCTCTTCTTCTTTTAAGTCACATTTTTCAATTAGTTGACTTACCATTCTGGAGGCAAGATTTGAATCTACCTTTGCAAACTTCCCAACATAGTCAAAAGTCCATCTTTGGATCTGGTCCATATCGTCTGTCTTGACTCCTTCCAAGATTTCCTTTACCTGTGGAATCGTAATAATTTCTTTTTTCACTATATCTGTCATTTTCGGTTGTCCATTTCGGTAGTTAAGGGTTTAATATGATTAAGCTTCGTACACAAAAATTTTTGCTTCTCTCCTATCATTACAGCCAATTTTAATGTCCTTCTACCAACTTCTTCGACAATACCAACTTTTCCTTGGAATCTCCTGTGAGGAGTTGTATTATGTTCGGTCGGATCTACATCTACAATAACTTTATCACCAACCTTATAATCAATAAGCAGATACGAAATTCCCCTAGCAGCTTTATCTTTAGTAAGAACAGATCGAGATTTTCTTCTTGTACCGTGTGAGCTTGGCATGACAAATCCATTACCAAAACCCTTAATTTAATATTATCTACTTGATTTTAAGACTTACTCTTCAGGATCGGCAACACCTTGTTCAGATAAAGTAAATAATACTTCTCGTTCCGGATGATAGGGGCTGTCTACCATTCTGGCTATCCGGTTCTTACCGGATCGTTTGAGATATACACGATATGTGCTGGTATGAGCTACTACATGCCCGCCAGTCGGCCTATATGCATCTCCGAAGATTGCATCGGGAGAAGATTGAATCTGGTTAGTGGCCAAAACCGCAACCGCGTAAGTTTCTGCAATTCTTACCAGCATGTGCATAAATTTATTAAGCTTTTGTTGTCTTTCCGATAGAGTCCCTCGTCCAAGAAATTCAGCTCGGTAGTGTGCTACTGCAGAATCAACGATTAGCAATTTTACATTATTGCTATCAATAATAGCACCTGTTTCTTCGAGAATCAATTCCTGATGTGCGCTATTGTATGCTTTCGCAACAATTATGTTTTCTAGCGATTTGTGGGGATCCAAATTTCTCGCGTTTGCTATAGAAACTATTCGTTCAGGTCTAAACGTATTTTCGCTGTCAATATAAATTGCCTTGCCCCTTAATCCTCCTTGCGATTTACTTTGTTGAACTAGTATACATAGAGTGTGACATATTTGAGTTTTTCCCGTACCGTACTCACCGTAGACCTCTGTTACAGATCTGGTCTCGATTCCTCCAACAAAAAGTTCGTCTAAATTCTTTGATCCAGTTGAAATCCTTTCTTCCTGTTTCCTTTTCTCATAAAGTTTGGTAGCTGTAACAAAGCTCTTGTCAATTATCCCCATTTCCTCCAATCTCATTCTTGCCTTGTTGCAAAGATAAATCGACTTTTCTATCTCCATTCCAGTAGCCTCAGCAATATCTGCTGGCCCCCGCACTATTAGATCTTTAAGAGATCTAAATCCAGACTCTACCAAACGACCTTTGGTGGCTGGTCCAATCTCATCGATACTATCAAGATCAAAAGAGGCTGTCTGGTGGTCATCATCTTCTTGCAAGGCTATAATTCAAACTAATATGGCCACTAATTAGTTTTGAGGCGAATAACAGTCTTATTAGATAACTTAACAAAGTAAAATGGAATGTGATAGAAAGTCATATTAGCATCATATTTAGCATATTCCAAGACGATTGTTTGAATTCCAATAGAGAATTAATGCTACAAAGCAATAGAAGAGACTTTAAATGTTAATGTAACGATTAAATAAAGAATTCACCTGAGTTTCCTTGTTAATAGCTATTGGTGTATTAATTGATTGTTGACCTGAATGTTGATGGTAAATATGTCATAGTGATAGGTGGTGGCACCGAAGGTGTAAGAAAGGTACGTGGACTTTTAGGCCAGAACTGTAAAATTATAGTTATTAGTAACCGTTTTAATCGATATTTGCTCAATCTAGATAAAGATGGCAAGATACAAGTTGTTAAGGCAAAATTGAAAGATGCTAACATACTTGATGATTACAAAAATCCATTTCTGATTTTAGCTGCTACTAATGATAAATCGCTGAATCGCAAGCTTGTTGACAAAGGCCGTCAAATGGGTTCATTTGTATATGCTGCCGATGATCCTCTCTATAGTGACTTTTCCTACGCCTCCATTATTAATATTGAGGGAATAATGCAGGTTGCTATATCAACCTCTGGTAAGAGTCCTATAATGGCACGAAAAGTTAGAATAAAAGCTGAACGGATTTTAAGAAGAGTAATTAAAAGGTCAGATATCGAAAATACAAAATTGCAGGAGTTTGCGCGTATTGCTGCAAAACCAAAGATTAAAACTGTTGATAAGAGAAAGGAATTCCTGTATTCTATTATCCATGACCAACAAATTCAGAACCTTATTAAGGAGGACAGATTTGAAGATGCTAAAAGCACAACGCTAAAGCTATTGGAGAAATGGGAGAATAAGAATAAATAATGACTTTATCATCTAGCATGATACAATCGTTACAAGTAATCAATGCCAGGGTAACCTTCAGAAATGCTCCTATTCATCTTCTTGAAAAGTTTACCTTCATTGACATCGATTATGCGTATAAAAAGATTCTAGAAAATTGTAGCATTAGAGAGTGTGTTATCATTCAGACATGCAACAGGGTTGAGGTTTTCGCTGCTGGAACAGGCCCTTATGAAAAAAAATTGCTAGAAGTTTGGGGTTCGATAGTTGGCCTACCAGTTGGTGAAATAAAAAATACCGCTGAAATTAGCAAAGATAGAGATGTTGTTCTTCACTTGCTCAAACTGGCATCAGGACTGGATTCATTAGTGATAGGGGAACATCAAATACTAGGTCAGGTAAAGCGAGCATTTGACTTCGCTAATAAAAATCATTACGCCGGTTCTAATCTTTTGGTTATATTTGATAGGGCAGTAAAAGTCGGTAGCAAAGTTAGGACTAGCACTTCTCTCAATAAAGGAAGTATTTCAATTGGATCAATCGCAGTTAATCTGGCAGAAGAATACTTCGAAAATCTAAAAAGTAAAGGTATTATACTTATAGGAACAGGAGAGGGTGCAAGTCTAGTAGCCAAGTCATTAAAACAACGAGATATTAATTTTCTAGTTACAAGCAGGACATTTCAAAGGGCTAAGTCATTTGCTGATACTGTAGGAGGTGAGCCTACTCCATTTGAGAAAGCACTTGAAATATTACATGAGATTGATTTAATTTTTGTTTCTACCACTGCGCCATATTACTTAGTTACATATGATAGGATTGAAAAGGCCATGAGTAAACGGGAAAATGGAATAATGATTTTAGACCTTTCAAATCCAAGAACTGTAGAAGAAAGAGTTGCATCAGTAAGTAAAGTCAAATTGATAAATATGGATCAAATAGCAGAGATAGTAGAAAAGAATACACGTTCTCGCAAAAATGAAATTGGTTCAGCCGAGAGAATAATTGATATCGAAATGAATTCTATGCACACTATGTACAAGAGAAAAAAGGCCAACCCTATTGTCGATTCTGTTTTCAAGAACGTAGATACTATTAGAGATCGCGAACTCAAAAAAGCATTATCTATTTTAGGAAAAAAAATAGGACCCGAAGAATCCAAGATAATCGAAAAACTTTCATATGCTATTGTTGAAGGGATTCTTTCTTCTCCAATGAACAACCTTAGAAAAGAGATGGAAAAGTATAATGAAAAAGAAGATGATTTTATGAAGTTCATCATAAAGCTGTTCAGCTATGAAAACAAATAACAATAGTGGAAATATTGGATTTCCAACTGTTAGATTACGTCGTTTAAGACGGAGTCCTGCAATTCGCGATATTTTGCAGGAAACTCGCCTTTCGGTCAAGGATCTAATTTGTCCAGTATTTATTAAAGAAGGAATTGAAAAAATGCAAGTTATTGAATCAATGCCTGATATACGAAGAATACCTATTTCCAAGGTAATCAAGAATATAGAGTCAATTGCAGACCTCGGCATCAGAGCAATCCTTCTTTTTGGCATTCCATCTTACAAAGATAACAATGCAACTTCTGCCTTTGATGATAAAGGAATTGTACAACAATCTACTGATATTATTCACAAACACTTTGGAGACAGTATTGCTATTATTACAGATGTATGTTTATGTCAGTACTCCTCCCATGGTCACTGTGGCATAATAAAGAATCAAAAAATAGATAATGATAGTAGTATAGCCACTTTAAGAAAAGTTGCTATTAGTCATGCACGTGCTGGAGCAGATTTTGTTGCTCCATCCGCTATGATGGATGGTCAAGTGAAAGCTATTCGTGAAGGACTAGATGATGCAGGTTTTTCTGATACTGGAATTATTGGATATTCTGCAAAACAAGCATCGCCACTTTATGCTCCCTTCAGAGATGTAGCCCATTCAACGCCAGAATTTGGTGACAGAAGAAGTTATCAACTGCCAACCGGCAACGCTAGGGAAGCACTTCGAGAAATAGAATTTGATATTAACGAAGGCGTGGACATTATAATGATAAAACCTGCCATTCCATATCTAGATCTTATCTATCAGGCTAAGACTACGACTACTCTTCCTGTCTGCGCTTATAGTGTCTCTGGAGAATATGCTTTGATCAAAGCAGCAGCAGATGAAGGATGGATTGATGAAGATGCTGTAATGACTGAGTTTTTAACATCTATAAAGAGAGCAGGCGCTAATATAATAATTACTTATTACGCAAAGCAAATGGCCAGATTACTGAATGGTTGATTTTATCTCGCACGATACAATTATAACGTTTTGTAGGCAAGAACTCTAATATTAGATGCTTAGCAGATCAGAATCTTTGTTCAATAGAGCAAGGAATGTAATGCCATATGGAGTTAACAGTCCTGTACGTTTTTATGAACCGTATCCATTTTTTGCAGTTTCTGCCAATGGCAGTAAGATTGTTACAGCTGATCATGAAATATTGATTGATTATTGTATGGGATATGGTGCAATCTTACTTGGTCATGCTCATCCCAGGGTAACCGAAACCGTAAAGAACCAACTTGACATTGGAAACCTCTATGGTGTCCCGACTGAAAAAGAAGTAAAGCTGGCCGAACTGATAGAAGAAGTTGTTCCTTGTGCCGAGATGACAAGGCTTGTAAATACAGGCGCAGAGGCAACTATGAATGCTATTAGATTAGCACGTGCATTTACAAAGAAGAAAAAAATCTTAAAATTTGATGGTTGCTATCATGGTTCTTATGACTTTGTCTTGGTAAATGCTGGCTCAGGTGCTGGAGGTTTATCGCTCTCTGACGGCAGCCTAGAAGAGGCCACATCGCAGACTCTGGTAGTTCCTTATAACGATTCCGAAGAATTGGATCGAGTAATAACCAAGAACGATGATATTGCTTGTGTGATAATAGAACCAATATTTGCAAACATGGGCCTAATATTACCAGAAAAACAATATCTCAATGACGTCAGAAAAATAACACTGCAAAATGACATTATTCTAATATTTGACGAAGTTATAACTGGATTTAGACTTGCTCTAGGCGGTGCTAGCGAATTCTTTGGAATTAAACCTGATTTGGCAACACTCGCTAAGGCAATGGGAAATGGTTTTCCTATAGCAGCAATTGCTGGCAAGAAAGAAATAATGCAGCAATTGGCTCCACTAGGTGGAGTATATCAAGCAAGTACATATGCTGGCAATCCGGTTTCTGTTTCAGCTAGTATATCTACCATTGAAAGTCTGATTATGGCAAAGAATGAAATATATCCAAGTATCGCCAAAACTTGCGATTCTTTAATTAATGGAATCAAAGATGAGCTAGAAGATGCCAAACTGAACTTTACACTAAATACGATTGGATCAATGTTTCAATTGTTCTTTAGTGGTGAAAAAGTAAATGATTCCAAAAGCGCAAAGAAATCTAATACTAAAAACTTCAGGCTCCTATTTGATGAATTGCTGAAGAAAGGTATTTTCATTCCCCCTTCTCAATTTGAGACCTGTTTTGTTTCCTCTTCCCATAGCGAAGACGATGTATACAAGACTATAGAATTCTACGGCGATGCATTACGCAGAATAAAAGAAAGCTTATGACCATCAGTTTAAAGGTAGGTACAAGAGGGAGCAGACTTGCTGTTGTTCAGACTCAAATAGCAGTAGCCGCATTACGAAAATCTAATCCTTCTATTGAATGTGAAATTATTACAATTACTACCAAAGGTGATGTAGACAAGAGACCCATATTTACAATTGATGAAAAGGGAATTTTTGAAAAAGAGTTAAATGACGCTGTAATGAAAGGGAGTATTGATTTTGCTGTTCATAGTTTGAAAGATCTTCCGTCTGATCTTAATGATGAGCTAATCCTTGCATCGATACCAAAACGAGCAAGACCTAATGATGTATTAGTTAATAAAAAAAAACTGAAATTGAGCGATCTTCCTAAAGGTTCGATAATTGGAACTAGTAGTTTAAGGCGAGCGATTCAGATAATGAGAAGACGTCCAGATTTAAACGTCAAACCAATTCGTGGAAATGTCGAGACTAGAGTCAAGAAATCGATCAATGGAGAATATGACGCTGTAGTCCTTGCAGAAGCAGGTTTAATTAGACTTGGAATGAAAGATGTCATTGTAGAAAGGTTTAATATTAGAAGTTTTATGCCATCACCTGGCCAAGGTGCAATAGCAATTATCTGTAGAAAGAATGATCATTCATTAATTAAACTTCTGAAGAGTATTGAGGATAAACAATCTAGAGCTGAAGTTGATGCCGAACGCGAGATGTTAAGTAAAATAGAGGGAGGATGCAGATTTCCTGTTGGTGCCATTGCAGTTACCAACTCTGACCACAAGAAAATAACACTGTATGCATCTGTGTTTTCAGCGGATGGGATTAGATCTATCAGTCTAAAAAAGAGCGGAAGTATAAAAAATCCCCTTAAACTTGGAACAATGGTTGCTGAGATGCTTATAAAAGAAGATGCTATAAAACTCTCAGAAGACTGGCGCGATGCAGTGGAAAGGTGGAATAAAAAATGAAAAACACGGGCAAAGTGTTCCTTTGCGGCGCAGGACCCGGTGATCCAAAGTTAATCACCGTGAAAGCAATGGAACTTTTGAAACATTGCGATGTTGTACTTTATGATAGATTAGTTAGCAAAGAGATTATTAATCAAATTCCTGCTGAATCCGAAAAGATCTATGTTGGAAGAGCAGTAGGCGATTCGACAACTCATCAGGACAATACAAATATTCAAATGGTGAAGCTTGCTAAACAAGGAAAAAGGGTTTTGCGATTGAAGGGCGGAGATCCATTTATCTTTGGAAGAGGAGGAGAAGAGGCCGAATTTCTTTTTGATAATGGAATTGAATTTGAAATAATTCCTGGAATTTCTTCTGCTATAGGGGCTGCTGCTTATGCTGGGATTCCATTAACACATAGGCAATATGCATCATCTCTTGCAATTGTTACTGGTCATGAAGATAAGAATAAGGCTGAATCAATTGTCAAATGGGATAGATTAGCAGATGCTGCAGATACCATTGTAATACTCATGGGAATAGAGAAGTTGGAACAGATTTGCTGTAATCTGATAGATGCAGGAATGAGTAGAAATACAGAGATTGCCATAATTGAAAATGGAACTCTTAAAACACAAAGAGTTATCAGCGGCACTCTTATCGACATTCTACGTAAAGTTGAATATTCTAGGGTCAAACCACCTGCCATTATTGTAATTGGTAAAGTTGTTACATTGTGCAAAAAGATTGCATGGTTTGGTAAGTGACCTATCTGTCTCGAAGTTTAGTTAATAAAATACTTGCGATAACACGAAATGATGCTGATTCTGAGGAATTTTCACACCTTGTCAAAATGGAAGGCGGTAAGACTATCGCCTTACCTACTATAGAAATAGTACCAAGAGATCCTAAAGTTATTTTAGAATTTATCAATGAGATAAACGAAGAAGAACATGATTATTGTGCGTTTATGAGCCAGTGGGCTGTGAATATATTATTTGACCTCGCAAAAACAATGAAGAAAACTGATCAGATTCTCTCTCTATTAAATAATAGAACTATTATAGCGGTAGGACCAAAAACTAGAGAATGTCTCGTTAACCGCGGAATAAATGTCCATTTGATGCCAGAAAAATATTCTGCCAAGGGAATGGTGGAACTATTCACAAAAATGAATCTTACATCACAAAGAAGAATTATCATCCCGCGAAGTAGTGCATCAAATGACTTCATTGCTAGTGATCTGGGCAAAATTGGTATAAAAGTAGATGAACTATTCTTGTATGATGTCCGAACTGCCAATATTAATGTCATTTGGAAAGATTTTATATTACTTTTAGAAAAAAAAAGAGTAGATGCCATTATTTTTACAAGCTCCTCTACAGCTTTGTCATTTTTTGAAATCATGGAAAGTATATCATCCTCTGATGTCCGATCATTAATCAGAGAAGTAAAGGCAGTAATAGCAATAGGCCCATTCACCCAGGAAGAATTGAGGAAAAAAGGCATCCACTCGATTGAGTCTAAAATCCACACGATTAGAGGTACTTTTGAGCTGGCTAAGCATATCCTGAACGAAGGTTAGTATATATATATAGTGCTCTTTTTTGTCATTATAAGGACTTATTTAGTATTTGCTATTCCTTTTATGCTGAGCGTACTGTCAGTGAGAGATATATATATATAAAACATAACAGCGTTATACATACATATGACTACAGAAGAACTGAATATGGATTATAGTAAGTATGACTTTAAGGACTCTACAGAGCTTTATGTATTTCTAAGTAAAAAAGGTCTCTCACGAGGCACTGTTGAAGAGATTAGCAAAATGAAAGGTGAGCCTGATTGGATGAGAGACTTTAGATTGAGATCGTATGATGTCTTTATGAGCAAGCCAATGCCAAATTGGGGTGGAGATATTTCAAAAATTGATTTTCAGAATATATATTATTATGCCAAAGCATCTGAAAAACAAAGTAAAAGCTGGGATGATGTTCCACAATCTGTAAGAAATACATTTGATAAGCTTGGCATTCCAGAGGCAGAAAAGAAGTTCCTAGCAGGTGTAGGCGCTCAGTACGAGTCGGAAGTAGTATATCATAATCTAAGAGAAGATCTTCAGAAACAAGGTGTAATTTTTGTCGATACAGATACTGCAGTTAAAGAATATCCAGAACTTATGAAAAAACACTTTGGAAAGGTCATCCCACCAGAAGATAATAAATTTGCAGCACTAAATAGTGCTGTTTGGTCAGGCGGATCCTTCATTTACGTTCCACCAAATGTAAAAGTAGAGCTTCCTTTGCAGGCATACTTTAGAATCAATGCGGAAAATATTGGCCAGTTCGAAAGAACTCTGATTATTGCCGACGAGAATGCAGAAGTTCATTACATTGAAGGGTGTACTGCACCAGTTTATACTACCGAATCATTACACTCTGCAGTTGTAGAGTTAATTGCAAAGAAGGGTGCCAAGATTAGGTACACTACAATCCAGAACTGGAGTAAGGATGTATACAACCTCGTAACTAAGAGAGCATATGCATATGAGAACGCCACAGTTGAATGGATTGATGGAAATATAGGTAGCAGACTGACTATGAAATATCCAGGCGTCTATATGTTAGGAAAGAATGCTCATGCAGAAGTGGTATCAATAGCTTTTGCAGGCGCCCGTCAACATCAAGATGCAGGTGCAAAAGCAGTACATCTGGCACCAAATACAACCTCCAGAATTACAAGCAAATCAGTTAGCAAAGATACTGGTAGAACAACATATAGGGGACTATTGCACGTTGCAAAAGGTGCTACAGGTGTAAAATCTAATGTCAGATGTGATGCATTGCTATTAGACGAAAATTCTAGAACTGACACATATCCCTATGTAGAAGTAAATGAAGAAGACGCAACAATATCACATGAAGCAAGCGTAGGAAAGATTGGAGAAGATCAAATCTTTTATCTGATGAGTAGAGGATTTTCAGAGTCTGATGCACTATCACTGATCGTTGGTGGATTCATGGAGCCATTCACAAAAGAATTACCAATGGAATATGCGGTAGAGCTGAATAGACTTGTAAAGCTTGAAATGGAAGGCTCAGTAGGTTAAGAGCATACACACTCTCTCTCTCTCTCTCTTTCTTATTCAGGAATGATATAGCTGGTTGGTTATTTTATCTACTATTAACAGTCAGCATATTAATACAATAACAACAGAAAACAAAGAGCCAGATTGGCTTATACGCATGAGAGAAAAAGCATTATCCAGTTATGAATCACTGCCTGTCGAAGTTTCACCCCTCTATAGTAAATACTCCGATGCCAACCGTTTGAAGCCAGAATATATCCATCTGCCAGATAGAACTATAAAGTCAGAGCCATACAAAGATCTTGTAGATAGACTCGATGAATTAGAACATGGTACTGGCATATTACAAATTGGCTCTTCAATAAATCGAATATTTATCCCTGATAAAATTGCAAAACAAGGAGTTATTATATCCGATTTAAAAGAAGCGATAATACAGCACGAAGATCTTATAAAGGCAACGCTATCTGCTAATCAGTTGGATTATACTGAAGACAAATTCCTTGCATTAGAAGCTGCTGCTTTTCAGTCAGGTATTTTTATCTATATTCCAAAAAATGTAATTATTGAAGAACCAATAAGAATTGTAAATTCACTGGCAGACAATGGGGTCTCTTCAATAGGACGTAATATTGTTGTTGCAGATATTAGCTCTAAAGCGACAGTAGTTCAAGAGATTTATGCGCCACCCAACGCGACAAATAATAACAATAATAATGTTCAACAGGCTTACTTTGAGTTAGTTGAATGTCATGTACATCCTAATTCTCGTCTTGAAATGGTAACATTGCAAGCGATGAGCGGAGATACCATAAATTTCTCAAATAGGAAGGCTTTCATCGATAGAGATGCTAAAATGTCCTGGTATTTAGGAATGTTTGGCACACAGTTATCAAGATATAAAATTGACAGCATAATGAAAGGTCCAGGATCGTCTGGCGAAGATGTTGAAATCATCTTCGGTATCGGAAATCAATCATTCGATGTTACCTCTAATTTGATTCACCTAGGTCATAACTCAAGAGGAAGAGTACTTGTCAAGTCTGTTATGAAAGATACTTCTAAATCGTTGTTTAAAGGCATGATAAAAATAGAAAAGAATGCAAAATCTGCCGAGTCTTATCTTGCTGGTCATGCAATTCTGTTAGACAAAGGTGCTAAATCAGATGCAATTCCAGGACTTGAGATCCAAACTAATGAGGTAAAAGCAACCCATTCCGCATCAGTAGCGCAGTTGGATGAATCCCAGCTGTTTTATTTAATGTGTAGAGGATTAAGTAGGGATGGTGCGAAAAGAGAAATCGTTAACGGTTTTTTGGAGCCATTATCAAGAAAGATGGGACCAACTATTAGAGCATGGATCAATTATCTAATTGAAAACAAATGGTCTGGCAAATCGCTTATGCTCAAGACAGACGAAGCAATGGAACAGATCTTGGAAATAGAGAAGTCGCGCTATAGAGAAACTCAGGACCTTTTCGAGAAACACTACAAATATAGATAAAAGAATAGAAAATCTAGGTATGTCAGAATGGATAAAAGTATGCGAGGAGCACTCAATAAAAAATGGAGATTTAATGGATTTTGATTATAAAGATAAGAAGATACTTATAGCTAAATCAGAAAATAAACTTTTTGCTACAGATAGGATATGCACACATGCATACGCCGATTTATCTACTGGATTTATGAACGTGGAAGAAAAGACCGTCACATGTCCTTTGCATATGTCCATCTTCAAATTAGAAGATGGAGTTCCGCAGAATCTCCCGGCAGAAAAACCATTGAAAACGTACCCGGTCAAGACAGAACAGAATTGGATTTATATTTTTGTAGAATAACTCACTATATGAGTATAACAATAATTTATGATTTTACGTTTTGAATGAACATATTATGGAATTTGACAAAATGCTTTTCCTGAATTTTTACTATCAGAATATATATTTACGGCAAACAAGTACAATGTATGACTAACTACGAAACATCTCAGAAAGACATTCAAAAAAATAGAGAGAGATGTCGTAAGATTATTGAATTATCACCAAAGATACGTTATGTTGGAGTAATAAATAAATTCGGCAGGACTCTGGCTAGACAGATACGTAATGGAGTAATACCATTACTGCAGCCCGATGAAGTCAGAAATGAGTGTTTTATAGAGGCTACAAGGCTACAGTTAAGAAAAAACTTTGAATCTTCTATTGGAAAAACTGAGTTTACATTCACCCTTAATGAAAAGGTCAAAACTCTCACATTAGCGAACCAAAGTAATTTTTATTATATCACTATAGAGAAAGATACCATAGATACAGATGTCGAAAAAATCATAAAATCTGTCAAGACATTATTAAATAATCTTAATGATTAAATTTTATCGTAAGATTCAATGTTCAAATATTAAATACATTATATGATTTATGTCTAGAGTATTGAGATGGAGGTATCTAATATCAGTAGGGAGCATTTTTTATTTTGCGAAAGCCTTGAGTTTGCCTCGCATTTCCCTATCTTTGGAAATAGATGGATGATTTGGATCTGCAAGTACTATTTCATACCAGAGATACATTCCGTCCTTATGCAAATAATAAGAACCTAATACCTCCAAATTTGGGAATCTTTCTTTTACTCTTCTTTCTGCCACCTTTCGCATACTTATTCCTTGTTTAATATGGACTACACCAATATGTTTAGGACGCCTACCTGCTACAGGTCTCTGCTTTCTCATACCCCCTCTGCCTAATCTTGCACGAACAACAATGATACCTTGTTTGGCTTTGTATCCTAATCTGCGCGCGCGATCAAGTCTGCTCGGTCTTCGAATTTTAATAATGGCTGGCTCTTCTCTCCACAGAATAGCTTTGGACCTTAGTTCTTCACTATTTAACTTCCACATATTTGTCCAAGTATCAGCCATATAACTACGCATATGAAATGGCTATTAAAATACCCTTAATATTTGTATATAGAGATTCTAATACCATAATTAATATGATGCATCTATTATTAGAACAGAATTAATTTGAGATTTAAATAATAATTATCAGATTCGCTTTTATAATAATAGGTAGTATTAGGATAGACCCCCTTGGCTTTTAATTTGTCATAAAATAAAGAACTATTATTGTATCAAAAACTAACATTTTCACTTTCTGTTCTGATATTAAAAAAAAATAATTTATTGCTAAATTTTTCTTAATTGTTTGTTTGTAAAGCTTGGATTTTAAATAACCCCACGAATTATTTGTATAATTTTCTCAGCAATTACGATCGATGTAAGTTCTTGCGCCTCTTTCGTTTGGGCACCTATGTGTGGAGTACAAATCACATTAGAAAGTCCTATAAGAGGATTATTTAATGGCGGCTCTATTTCGAAAACGTCCAATGCCGCACCAGCTATACTACCATTACATAGGGCATTATATAGCGCGGTTTCGTCGATTACACCACCACGCGAAGCATTAATTATATAAGCTGTTGATTTCATATTCGAGATTAATTCTGCGTTAAATAGATGCTTTGTTTCTTCTAATAGAGGAACATGGCAAGTAATGAAGTCGGCACTTTGGACCAATGTGTTGAGATCAGTTACAATTAAGCCTACTTCTTTGATGTAATCGCGATCTATTGGATAGGGGTCATATCCAATTAAGTTCATTCTTAATGCTTTTGCAATACGTCCTACATTCCGGCCTATATTTCCTACACCAACAATACCTAGGTATTTACCGCTTAGTTCTGTGCCCGTCAAATTCTTCTTTATCCATTTTCCTCTTTTCATTTCACTGTCGGCAAGAGGAATACTTCTAGCAAGAGATATCATATTGCCAACAGTAAGCTCCGATACAGCATTGATCGCCGCCTCAGGCGCATTGATAACTCGAATTCCTTTATCTTCTGCTGCAGTTACTTCTATATTGTCTAGACCTACGCCAGCTCTCGCTATAATTTTTGCATTACTTGCTGCTTGAATAACTTCCCTGGTAATTTTGGTTCTACTTCTGACTAAAATGACTTGATAGTCTTTAACAATAGTTAGTAGTTCATCTGTTAAAATGTTCGGTTTGTAATCAACTTTCATTCCTGCTTTTTTTAAAATGTCAATTCCAGTCTGATTGATCGAATCACAAATAAGAACACTACCACTTACTTGCACATTGGTTGGGCATTAGCGTAGCAATATAATTATTACTAGTAAGTTTTCTGATTTATTAGAAGTAAATAAGGGTCTATTGATCAGTTCTCCATTATAAAGCGAGGAGTTTTGACGGAGTTTAATTTGAACATAATATAAATTAGAAGCAAATATAATAAAAGTAGCTAAGAGAGAACTTGTAAATTCAACAGTTCTCTAATAATAATACATCTGTTATCTCCTAGTGATAATTCTAGAATGATAATTGGATAAGAATAAAATTAAAAACACATTTATTTTTAACCAGATTTTATTATACAGTCGATGATTGGTTTGAATTGTCCAAATTGTTCAAATGCAATGCAAGAATCAAAAAAATATGAAGTAGATATCGATTATTGTCCCAGATGTAAAGGAGTATGGTTAGACAGAGGAGAGATAGACAAAATAGCAAATATTCAAAGTCGATATGAAGAACAACATTATCAAAAATATCATCGCGGTAGCACAGAATATGACTATGATGATGATGATTACTATAATAGACGAAGAAAAAGAGGATTTTTAGGTGATATATTCGACTTTGACTAATCCTCTTTTCATTTGTTTTGTTTGTTTCTAAATAATAATAATATGCAAAAGGATTTGGATTTATGGTAGTTTTAATGACAAAAATTATTTGATGCTGAAAGTATATTGTGCTATTTTAGATCGACTAGAATTGAATTAAATTATATTATTTCAGACCAATAACTTTCAGAATATCTATTTAATGCCTCTTGGTCTTCATTTATTGTTTTATCATCTTTTTTACCAATTAAATTAGATGAACTAACATTTGCCATTGTTACTTCGAAAATACCAGTCTCTCCTTTTTCTAATTTATTCAATCTCTTATTCATCTCTGCTGCTACTACGTCCTTTGGTAAACCTCTATGACTCATCTGATTATGTGCTTCAATCATTAATTTCACAGCATCATCAATAGAAATTCTATCTTCTTCATAAGATGAAGATATTCGTCTACAAATTGCGTTAGCTTGTGTATAGATTTGCTTATGCTCGCACGGGGTATTTTGCTTTACCATATTTCGAAGCATAGCACGTCTCTGCAAATTTATTATTACCAATTTGTTGTATCGCTTTCGAAGAGTATTAGCATCATTATTATTTGTGGATTGGGTACCTTTAGAGGAGGACATGGTGTGCGATTTTCCATCCATTGAGATCATTTTTTGATAGAATGCTTTTAATATATTGGTTTTAGTATTCTAATAATTGAAATATTTAAAATAGTATTATTATAACAATAATCGACCTTTTTCACTTACGATTTAGATTTTGCTATAACATCACCTGTTACATGATCCACATAGTATCTCTTCTGGTTTTGTTTATTTTTAATTTCCCATGCAAAATGATTTCCAGTTGTTATTGTAGGCTCCGTTGTATCAAGGTACCTTCCTATTGCATTAGAAGAAATATCAGAATCATAGATACTTCCATCTCCTTTGATGAATACATAATTCGTTGAAAAATCATTGAAGTTGTTCTGTGTTAAGTTTTCTTGTTGGATTATAATTGAGACTGCCATCTGTGAAGAGATCGGTAATCGACTCAGCGATGGTCGTGTTAAAGAATCTTGTAGTGCCAAATAAGTTAACAACATCACACCTATACCAAATGATATTGATATAACCATTTTCTTATTCACCATTCTCCATCATTTGTGTTAAATAGCCTTTATCAAGTGTTGTATGAGTTATATTACTTTATAATCATAATAACAATTATACTATAATGCTCATTAGAAAGTCATTACTAATATCCAAATGTCTTACTTTATCTTGCTAGAAAAGAAAAAGTTGTCATTATTCCCTTTACTCTTCTCGCATTAGGAAGACTTCTTAAAATATTCTTCTTTTAGACTTATTGTATATTCTTTTCGCAAATATTCTCATCATCAATTATAAGAGAAAAATCCTATGAAGATCTTTCAAAAGTGATGGCCATATTATTTATCATCAAAGTCTAATTAAAATAATTGTAAATAGGGTATGGAATGCCATCCCATATCATGTTTTTTTTAGGTTAAGGATATTATCTTGGGAGAGTGCGTTATCAATTTGTTCTTCTGTCATCAAACCCATGCTTAAAACTAATTCTTTTATAGTCTTATCTGTTCTTAATAATTCTTTGTAAATTTCTGCTGCCTTTTTATAACCAATATATGGAGTTAGCAATGTGACAAGAATTGGGCTTTTTTTCACATACGACTCTAGCTTTTCTCTATTATCCTTTAAGCTATCAATCATATTTGCTGCAAAAATAGGAATGAAGTTCTTTAACATATCTGTCGAATCCAAAACACATTTTAACATTCCAGGCAGCATTACATTGAGCTCAAATTGTCCTGCCTGTACTGCCATTGCCACGGAAACATCGTTACCTATTATGTTAAAACAAATCATGTTAAGACATTCAGCAAGAGAAGGATTGACTTTTCCTGGCATAATGGAAGAACCTGCATGAACTGCCGGAATCAAAATTTCTGCAAAACCTGCAACTGGCCCTGATGCCATCAATCTTAAATCATTTGACATTTTTAACAGTTCCAATGCCAAATTGCGAAGACTAGAGGAGCAGTTCGCTACAGGATATTTACTTTGCAAAGAGTAATACATATTTGGAGATGGTTTCAACTTTAAGTTAGAAACTTTTGAAAGATAATCTATAGCAATTTCCTTATATCCTTTAGGAGAATTAGCGCCAGTTCCCACCGCCGTAGCTCCGAGTCCAACATATTGGAGGTCTTCTATGACTTCAATGATCTTTAGTTTTGATTGTGCCAATGAATAAGCATATTGTTGAAATTCACTTCCTAGAGTTACGGGTAATGCATCCATCAAATGAGTTCTACCAACCTTTATTACATTGCTGAATTCTTCTGCTTTATTAGATAATGATTGAATGAGTTTATCTAGAGCAGATACGGTGTCATTCATGTTAAACAGGATAGCCATATGCATCGCTGTTGGAAAAGTATCGTTACTTGACTGTGACATGTTGACATGGTCGTTTGGATTGATGATTTCATATTCTCCTTTTTTGTTTCCTAAAATTTCTAGTGCTCTGTTCGCAATTACTTCATTTGAATTCATGTTAAATGCAGTCCCTGCTCCTGAATTTATCGATTCAACAACGAATTGCTCAACTAATTTGCCTGAAAGAATCTCGTCACAAGCTTTTATGATAGCATCTGCCTTATTTGCATCAAGAACATGAAGCTCTTTGTTAGCTTGTGCTGCAGACATCTTAATCATAACATATGCCTTGATAAGATTTACGTGTGCTCTCTGCCCCGTAACTTTATATTTATTCATAGCCCGTGCTGTAAAAGGGCCAAAATATGCATCTGATGGAACCTCTATCTCACCTAGTGAATCGGTGTCAATTCTGAAACATGACATCTCGCTAGGCACTAGGGATAAAGTGTTAATAAACCAATCGACAATTATATCACTCAATCAGATTATGCTTCGCCGTTGTTAGCAACCAACAAACAAAATTTAGTAGTACACGCTTCTCAGAAAATATTCATAAACACAAAAATTACTGATAGTAATTCCTCTTGACCTCTTTGATTTCATCATTTTAAATGGTTCTGGGTCAGTTTTTCTTGTTCTTCTTCTTCGTTCTCATTTCAATAAATTGTATTGAGCATGATATTTGAATTAACATTGTATCTAAAGATCTTACATGCTTTTTATTCTCATTTCTTTATAAGCGATTAGAATGAGTTATGTCTTAACTCAAACA
>DASQRW010000236.1:0-3300 GCA_035642715.1 Nitrososphaeraceae archaeon
GTCTTGCCCTTTCATTGTAGAGCTTTTCTATCACTCTTCTTTCTCTTTTACAAGACATACGAAAAGAGTTCAAGAGTTTAGTTGTTGATGATATCTTATTATTCAATTGGTCTAAACTTCTCTCGTCTATACGCTTTTGAAATTGCAGCATATTCATATCATTTCTTAATCTTTTAACTCGCTGTTCAATTGCTGGTAAATCGTTGTTAGCAATTGTAAGAAGATTAACAACTTGCTTTACACCCATACCTTTGGCCTTAGATAATCTAAATAATTTTAGAAAAGGTTCAATATCACCTTTGAGGTCTTCATAAACCATATTCAGATTATGTAGCTGTTTTAGCTTCCAATACTCTTTGTAAAATTTAGTTGCCTCCGACTCTCTTAGGTTTAATGCAATCGCTACTTCTAATGGAGTCTTTCTATCAGAAAAGAGCTTGTAGGCTTGGGCTGATAGAGATAGGTGATGCAGTTCTTGTTGGTTCTTCTTAGCATCATTTTGTTCTTCTTTCAATCTTTCTGTCTTCTCTTCAATTACCTTTTCAAAATAACTACTATATCACGCGAAGATATTCTTACCTCTTTACATATTTCACGATAAGTCTTACCCTGATTGTAGAGATCTAGTACAAGTCTTTCTCTTTCTTGTCTTGTTATTACCATCTTTATCTAATTATACTTATAGAAGCTTAAAGCTGTTACCTCTTGTTACCAGTTTTGTTACCATGTTATCATCTGTTTCCAACTGTTACCAATGCACAGTATTTGAATTAAGAATATTCGTACTAATGGTATCATACATGTACTAAATATGGATAGTGGATTTCCTTTGAAATTAACTCTCTACATAATGCACAATATTAGTTTTCTTCTTACACATACATCTTTAGTATTTACAAAATTACATTATCTACTCACCCTACTAATGGAATGTTTTAATTTCAAGAAGTTAATTACCTTTGAACTCTGAAAATATGCTGTCTCATAAACCATTTATCATCTTTTAGACTAAAGTTTTCATATGCAAGAGTATCAGAATGTCCTAACAGTAAATGTCTTTCGAAATTTCATTTTATTGTTATTGCTGGTATAATTACATAATAGATGACGGAGTAAAGAAAGTATGTATAATATCCCCGGAATCACAGGTATCACCGGATTGATAAATTAATGCTTGAATTTATTTATTCTTAGCCGGCGATATATGACTTGTTGGAATATAATATCGCCGGTGATATTACCGGCGGATTTAGCCTAAAATTGAGTGTGATTTTGGTTACTCCGGGCATTCGGGGATTCCGGCGATAATTTAGATATCTTCATAGCTTAGACTCTAATGTATTGCTAAAATTCATATTGATATTAGCTAGGATAGGTCTAACGTGCGCTACCTAGATGAGTTCAGGTTTTTGAACCAAATTTGATACGAATTCCGGTCCCACAACAGGGATAACAAGCCTATAAGAATCAGCCTATGGAGACGGTTAGGTGAGACAAGAGTTAATACAAAACAATTTTTGTCATGTTGTTTGTTAAATCAGGAAAAATGTTCGACGATCTATTTATCATATATCCTTCTGTCTTCCACTTTTAGGATCGTATTCTACTCTACTGGAACTATTTGATCAGTAGGAAGAATTTTTGTCCATTGATCAAAAATTTCACAATTCTTGCCCACATTAACTCTAAAACTTCAGTCGTGAACACCGAATGAGAGTTCAGTTCCTCTATTCCACCTTTTTGCGTACGCGAAACCTCTCTTCCACAATTACTGACTTAAATAAATATGTGTCCTACCTGCAGTCATATAGAAAATTTGCGCGCAATGATCTGTTTACTGTTTACTATAATCCCAAGTAGAGTAATACTTTGGACTTATTTCTAAAACAACTGACTGACCTTTTTTCACTGCACCTATAAGTTCCTGAGAGATTGGATGTTCTAGAGTTCCTAAATATTGATAGTGCATTTTCTCCACGATAGGAACGTTAAAGTTTACATCTTCATGTATCTTCACACTTCCTTTTCCCCGTACCCCTTTATATGGAGGATTTGGGTCATCGATACAAAAGTAA
The DNA here is from genome assembly GCA_035642715.1 of Nitrososphaeraceae archaeon. Taxonomy (GTDB): domain Archaea; phylum Thermoproteota; class Nitrososphaeria; order Nitrososphaerales; family Nitrososphaeraceae; genus JAJNBK01. The sequence continues at coordinate 2,076 of DASQRW010000236.1, forward strand.
ATATTCTTATTCTTTCGAAGATTATCTATTTTCTTGGATTGTTTACCTGTTTCGACATAGATCTTTTCCTTTTGGACCTCGTAATAGTACCACGCAGGATGAATGTTTGCATCACCCTTCTCATCTACTGTCCCAAGATGTACATTTAGAACCTTTGTACCTAAGAAATCCTTTATCTCTTGTTCACTCAGGGGCGCGCCAAAACCCGGAATGGCGTTTAAAATCTTCAATGGGCTTCAGACTTTATACCACGTTTGTATATTTAAATACTGGTTGAGGAACGCATAGAAAACCTGAATCAGCAACAAAAATCACGCGCATCACGATCAGGATCAGAAGGCTACTTCACTTTCCTTCTCTTTTTTAGTCTGTGATACCATTGGATACCTGTTGTCCCGAACAGAAATGCAGGGTACTTGTTTGCCACTTTCATCGCATCCTGATATACCTACTCAACAATTTCTGGAAAGAATGAGCCATCTTCTACCTTCTTGCACCTTTCTATAAGAGTTTGAAAAGTTATCAATGGTACTATCTTTAGTGTATTAAACCTACCTCCTGTCCTGGCCATTAGTTCTTCTATTATGTGGGGATTTTCAGCTTCTGCAACCCACAAAAATGTGTGTTCCAGAGCTGAATGAAACTGATTTAATATATTGACATTATACTTTTCTGCATCTTTTGCCATTGTAGGAGCGACCTTTAACAAGTATTTTCTACTTTCTTCATTGTATAAAGGACATGCTTCTTGTGTGTGACTTCCATATATTCCATATAAACCCATAAGATAGTAGCATATACACATAGTATATACACATATTCGACATTCATCAATTGCACTACCATTGACATGGAAAAAATCCTTTTTCATCGCCGTCATCATTTATTCCATTACTACAGATTTCAACCGGACATTCTGGAACCATCTTTGGATTAAACCCTTTTAATACCTATTGTTCTGAAAGCGGGGTCGGAATTGGAGTGGATCTCCAAAGGATGGAGTGTCAGTAAAATGACCGGCGACGTCCATGATCCTCAGTCAGAAATCTATGACGACCAAATTGACGACTACGGAGACAAATTTAGCAGCGAAAAAAGATTTATGAAATAGAGATTGATTCAGGTATGAACATTCTATAAAATTAGGATAGATGTTGACCGGTAAATCAAATATTGATAGTTGAACAGCACGATTTATCGAATGAATGAGATTGCCTTTAGCGTC
>DASQRW010000237.1:0-2700 GCA_035642715.1 Nitrososphaeraceae archaeon
CAAAGAAAAACTGCCGATCAAAGTTGTACAGCTCGATGTTACTGATAACCAGTCAGTCAATAATGCTATAGAAACTATAGTCTCAGAAACTGGCAGAATAGACGTTTTAGTCAATAATGCTGGTTACGGGCTTGGTGGTGCATTTGAAGATCTTTCATTAGAAGAGATAAAGGCTCAATATGAAACTAATCTATTTGGATTGATAAGAACAACTCAAGCAGTCCTTCCTATTATGAGAAAACAGAAATCTGGTATGATAGTAAATATTAGCTCAGGAGCGGGACTTTTTGGATATCCAGGGGGTTCAGCTTATGTTAGTACTAAATTTGCAGTTGAGGGTTTAAGTGAATCTATTGCATATGAATTAGAGCCATTTGGAATAAAAGTTGTATTAATAGAACCTGGATTCATTAGAACTAACTTTACAAATGCAATGGTCATTGCCAAGAAATCGCAGGATCCAAGTTCACCATATTCACAAATGATGCAAAAAGTCGCGGCAAATTCAAGTGAAATGGCAATGAATGGATCTTCTGTGGAGGTTGTTGCAAAGGTTATCTTGGAAGCTGTTACAAGCAAAAACCCAAATCTTAGGTACCTGGCAGGTAAAGATGTAGAAACCTGGGCTGCAAACAAGAAGACTATGAACGATACTGAATTCTATAACATGATAAAGGATCTTGCGCAATAACAACAATGAAGAAACAATAATAGTCCCATGATGCTATTATTACTATTATTATTATTATTATTTTATAACAACAATATTCAAAGCTAAAGAAGATAGTCAAGGAAAATCTTAAAGCAATTTCAACGATTATTGCCTCTTATCAAAAGAAATCATGTTTCAATGAATAGGTAGAGTTGGGATAGTCTATAGCCATCGACTTTGGAACAGAGGCATTATCTCATTGTGGTGCGATAGATGGCTGGAGTGCTTTCGTCGCATTTATCCTGTCAAACAGACAGGTGATATATTATTGTGTAATTGTGGTTCACAGGATGCTGATATGAATAATATTGGTTTGTATTGTTAGGTCTGTCAGGATTCGAAACTCAATTTAAAGACTGAGCCGATTTCATACAACTGAAGGTCTTGTTCTTACTTAAAGTCACAATGCCCTTGTTTTATCTGAGAATTACTCTTGTTGAGGTTCAAGTCAATTAAGCCAATTAAGAATTACTATCATTAAATAAGATTGATCCAGTGTTGCAATAAGTTGTAAGGAAGTAATCCTTTATAATAATAGTAGCATAAACTATTTAATTAAACAAATTATGGTAGGTAGAGTTTGCCTGTCTTTGCTTAAGTTAGTAAATTTTCTCATTCTACTATAAAGAAATACATTGTTTCTTCTTGTCATCTCCATTATCATTTGATAAATCCAAAAGAAAATCCGGCTGACATTCTACTACCGGTTAATGTGATGCCAAAGCTAGTCATTGCTAGAGATGCTAATTCTGTTTGACACTCATCGCCACTACTATTAGTATTAATAATTTCGTAGATTGATGCCTCTCTTAAGCGATGTTTGAGTATTAAGATATATTAAAATGATGATTGAAGAATACAAACTTAAGAGTATATTATTCATAATATTATTCATTAGCTCAATTCTTAAATAAATCTCAACTGGTATATTGATAGATGTTTTCGTTTGCGAGAATTAAATATTATATACTAATATTTAGTTTAGGACTTGTAGTAGTTGTTACGAGTAACTCTTTATTCTCTCTTCCATCTTATTCGCAACAAGCAAATTTAATCATCACACATGGTGTTGCTAGTGGCGATATCACAGACCACAGCGCGATAATATGGTCACGCTCTAACAAACAAGCTCAGATGCACGTAGAATATGATACTAACTCTAACTTCTCATCTTCAAGGTCTCTTACAATAACAACAACAGTAAATGAAACGACAGATTTTACAGGACATGCAAAGGTCCATGGGCTTTTGCCTGATACTCTGTATTATTATCGAGTATGGTTTACTGGGCAAGACCGAGACAGTAAAAATAATGATGACGAAGGATCCGTAGTTTCAGATTCTATGACAGGAACCTTTAGAACATCTCCAGAACGTTCGATCAGCAAAACAGTTAGCTTTGTAGTTGGTGGAGATCTTGGCGGTCAAAGATATTGCAAGCGCCTGGATTTGGGTTATCCAATATTCTCGATAATGAAGGCGCTGTCACCTGATTTCTTTATATTTAATGGAGACCAGATTTATGCTGATGATGTCTGTCCTGCTCATCAAGGTCCAGAGGATGTAGTAGGATGGTATAATATTCAAGGAAATTTCCCTAGCGTTATAGATAAAGAGGTTAATTGGTCCAATTTATCTCAATTGCAAGATATTTACAACAAACACTGGGAATACAATAGATCGGATCGACACTTAAAGAGTCTTTTGCAAAATGTACCATTCTATTCTCAGGCTGATGATCACGAAGTAGTTAATGATTACGGCGGGAATTGGTCATATTTGACCAATGAAACAAAGGACAGGATAGGCTTTCCTAATGTAGTTAAGGCTGGTATCCAAGCCTTCTTCAACTTCTCGCCATTAGATCGGAATAATAATAACAATAAAGAAGAAGAACAACAGCCAAACCGTATTTATAGATCGTTTAACTGGGGAAAAGACCTTGACTTATTTTTATTGGATGCACATTCTTATCGCAGCCGTAGCGA
>DASQRW010000238.1:0-3858 GCA_035642715.1 Nitrososphaeraceae archaeon
TAAGACAATAATGATTGGATTTAGATCAAACCTGACAATAGTCGATACTTCCACGCCAGTCATTTGAAAAGCACCATCTCCTACTATTACAATAGGACGAAGTTTTGGATTGGCTAGTTGGGCACCCATAGCGGCGGGAATAGCAAATCCCATCGAAAGGTAATAAGCAGGAGACAGAAAATCAGTTTGCCCATGAATGGTTAAATCAAGAGCTCCAAATAATGAATCACCAACATCAGCTATGACAATTGTATTGTCAATTATAGATAGATTAAGACGTTCAAACAAACGTCGCACCGTTATCCTTTGATTTCTTTTAGCTGAGAAATGCTTATTGTGAACATTAGGGTAATAATTATTATTATTTCTATTATAATAATAGCTTTTCATATCATCTTGTTTTCCAATGTTCACAAAATCTCTTCTTGCCAAAGGCGCTTCTGTCAAATACGTGAGGAAATCTTGCAAAAGGATGTTTTCAAAGTTATGATGTTTAATTGATAATTTTTCGCTAGTTACATAGATACTTCTAGATTGTTCTATTGGTGTAGGAGATATACCAAAATTAATATCTGTCATTAAGGCTCCAAGTAAAATCAAACAATCACTAGATTCAACGTATTTCCTAACTGATTCATATCCCATAGCGCCTTCGTATACTCCAAGATAATAGGGGTGATCCTCACTAACTACTGATTTACTTAATACCGTCGCTACAACAGGAATATTTGTTTTGTCAATTAATTGGAGTAATACACCTTGTAATCCAAAGCGATGTATCTCTACTCCTGCAATTATGATGGGTTTTTTTGAAGAATTTATCATTGTTGTTGCTTCTGATAGTGCTTCCTGCATAGAATGCATGTCTGTTCTATACTTCTCTTCTTCTACTAATTTGGTAGTTTCAGGATTTGATTGAGATACCGTCTTGAAATCTTTAGAAGACTGCTGAATGTATATTGGCGCCGACACCACGTCTCGTGGTAACTCGATATATACTGGTCTTTTGTATCTGATGGCTGACGACAATACTCTATTAATATCTTTTGCAGCAGTAGTTGGATTATTTAACAGAACGGAATCAATAGTTATATGTTCAAAGATCCTCTGCTGAGTATCAAAGTCTCTAACCTTATGATGAAGAAGTGGATTTTTTCTACGTTCTTTTATTGCTGGCGCACCAGATATTACTACAAGAGGAGATTTTTCAGCAAATGCCTGTGCAGCAGCATTGGCGACCTTTAGTCCGCCTACACAATAGGTTACACATACAACACCCAGTCCATTAACGCGAGCATAAGCATCAGCTGCAAATCCTGCTCCTTGCTCATCGCAGGTATTGATGATCCTAAGTTTGTTTGAATGAATTAACTCTTGATAGAATCCAAGCACATAATCTCCAGAAACACAAAAAATATGTCGGACACCGAGATCGTATAATCGTTGAATCAGGTAACTACCAACATTTTGTATAAATTCAGACATAACTCAGAATAGTGGTGTATGTGACATATTTAATAAGAATTACAAATGATTTTTAGTGTGTCTCTGGGGGCAATTCGTTTACAATATGTGACTCTGTCACACTCTTTTGTCTGTCACACGCTAAAAGTATTTTCACCTCTAGACATAGATAATAATTTTATCAAATTCTATAACCAATACAGATATTAATAATTAGAGAATATATTCTGTTCCTTAAGGTGTCTATACCAGTCTGGATATCTTTTCTGAATATTTTCTATTAACATAGGAGGTATTCGACTTTGTATAGAATTGTTAATTGCTGCTTTTATTCGATTATTAAAATATTCAATTGAAGGTTTTAGCATTTCTATATAACTGCACCTTACAATCCAATCTCTAATTATAGAATAAGACTCATCAAAAGATAAGCCTCTTATAACAATTAGAAAAGGTGCCAATACTAAATCTATTGTGTGTTTTCTGTGATCAGCAATAGGTGTCTGTAACAGATTTTTTTCGATCCATTGGTAAGAAGTAGGTATGGTTCTTCTTTCAGCATCGGCTGAAGAATAATTACAATACCTATTGAATTTATTGCTTGTTCTCTTTATTGATTTAAGTTTAGTATTAATAACATCTTTATCTGCTAAATATAACCGAAATTCCCTTAACAACTCATTGCTAATAGCTGGAATTGTCAAACTATCAAATTCTTGGATAACCTTTACTTCAGGATCTCTGATATAATTTCCTGTTGTCGGATCAATACATTTTGAATTTAATGTATATGGTATTCTGAGTAAACAAGATTTAAACGAAGGGTTATGGCAAGAGTCTTTCCTGTTATTGGTAAATATGAATTCTGCAAATTTGAGAAATCCTTCTGATGGCTTGTCTGATAATCCTGCTAATTCTGTTATTAATTCAAGTGCTCTTGTGTTTAAGACTATATAGACGTGATATCCATTACCTGTCCAAAGAACTGTTGGACTGCAGCCATCTAACCTCCTTCTAATTATCCTGAGGGTCTTTTCTAACATCTTGTTTATATTTATTATTGCCTCATTCTGACTTTCAAATCCTTTTGATAAATCAATATCTATAAATATAATGTTAGGAGACTGTGCTGAAAATATATTAAGTTCATTCGATTGTGACTCTTCTGAAATGGGGTATGCATTTAGTCTACAATCAACAAAACCAGCCTTCTCACATTCATTGAATATTTGATCTTTATTATAAACAATAAACTGTCTGCCTTGGCTTAGAGCAGTAGACATCTTCCTTGGGAATAGTTGCTGCCTTCCTTCAAAATGTGATAGAATAAATCTTATTCCTTGTTTTACTTTGGCTGCCCTTTCTTCATCATATATCTGCAAGGCTTCTGACACCAACTATATTTTGCACAAAATCATAACCTAATACTTTTAATTGGTCCTCAAAAGTCGACTTGAGCATTTGAAGATATTTATTATGACTTAGGAAAATAGGATCTGAATGTGCTTTACCTTTAGTGTCTGATTTATAATACTTGATTACATCTCCTTCTTTAGCATTTAATTGACTGCCAACAATACGTTGATATCTATTCTGTGGATAACTTCCAGGGTCTTTTTTAAGAGTGGTTTTAATTTCCAATAACTCAGGAGCAACTATTCCTTTCTCCATATCTTCATATGCTTTCTTTAGCTTCAGTGTTGGGTCCCTATCTTGTCTAAGATCATCAACGAAATCTTTCTGTAATTGGTTAATCCATAACGGTCTATCTGATTTTATACCCTCAATGCCTTTAATGTCAGGGTCTTTATTAGAGTCTAGAGGAATTCCTATGTAATGTTTCTTTTTGATAATAATCATTCTGCTGTAAACTTTTGATACTTCAATCTCTACATCTTCAAGGACTATAGAGCATTCGGCCAAGAATTTGTTGATGTCATTTTCTTTTTTGACACCGGTTACAAATATGCTGTCTGTATCGCCATAAATTACCTGGAAGCCATAGACTTCTTTAGCAATATGCTGCATATACTCCAAAGTCTGCCTTCCAAATGCTGTTGTAAGCTCTGCCACTCTATAGTCAGAGAATTCAAAAAATTTGCTTCCAAATAGCCCATAAACACCATTAATCAAGTTCTTTAATGCTAGCTGCATTTGCTTATTACCAATTTCTTGCTGCCTGAAACGTTGTTCTCTATATTGGATTAACAATCGAGGGATAATTCCGTTGTAGCTTGGGTCTTTGCATATCCAATAGGGGTGCTCGCGCTCATGGTATTCTGGCAGATGTCTGTTAATCAAATTCATAACTTCTTGAGAAACTTTAGCATCAGAATTATTTTTGCAACAATCACAGTTTATAGTATCAAAACTGATATTGTTATTTATCATCAT
>DASQRW010000239.1:0-7061 GCA_035642715.1 Nitrososphaeraceae archaeon
GGCTGATAATAAGAATGAATTATCAGCAATAGTTTTTGGAACTGGCTTTGGCCGTATAACTGATATCGAGACAGGTCCTGATGGGTTTTTGTATATATTGTCATATCAGGATGGAAAAATATATAGAATTGTAGGTTAATGTCGCATGATTATCAAATTAAGGTATCAACTACAATATTATATACATTGATAATGTTATTGCATTTCTATTATGAAATTTTTATTATATATAAGATATGTGGATATTAATTTAAAAAATTTGATTATAAAAGGTATGCGAAGATTCCTGTGTGCATTATAGGTCGATAAAAACCATGCCCTTTGATATATATATTATATGTTGAAATTGTTATATTTCTCTTTCAATTGGCTATATGCTACTGCAACAATCACCTTTTGGTATTCCATGACCATGAGGACATTCTCTAGGGTGTTTCAATAAAGTACATAGAGCATCAGTAAATTGGTTTTTCATATGATGTTCAATGCCGCATACCATTTCTTCATCAATTTCTATTTTTAATGCATCCTTCATCATCACTTCAAGTAAACGTGTATTACGAATCATCTGTTTTCCAATGCTTTCACCCTCTTCTGTCATTTCTACTACATTCCCTTTGTTATAATATACTAGATTAGAATTGTTAAGCTTATGAAGCATCTGGACAACGGATGGCTGCTTCACATTAAGAAGTTTGGCAATCGAACTGATTTTGACTTCTTCACCTCTTTCCCGTATATACCATACGGCTTTTAAGTACATTTCTATATGTTCTGATTCAGCTGTTCCAACGTACAGCTCTTCTCTATCATAATTATCCTTTGGATTTTTTGCGACGCTAGACTCCAAATACTTATACTAATTGACAGAGGTTATCTATTAACTCTATCTATAGTGATCTAAAAGTTGAGTTCAGGAAAGATTCTATATTGTAATTGGATATATTACGATCCTTATCACTTTTGATTCTCATCTAAATTCTTCTCATCGAGTTTCCAACAACCTGATAATACATGTGGCTCTGCAATAGATTATGCAAGAGAATCAGATAAGAAACTTAATCATATCAAATAACACAGGATATAAACAGGTAAAACATGTTAGGTCTTAGTAAGCGCAGTTTGTACGTAACAGTATACTTAGCAACAGGCATAGAGAAGCTGTAAATCAAATTATGAATAGGAACCCCTAATAATGGTTCACCACTTGCAGATTTAAGTGATATTTGCAAACCAGATATAGACAACAATGTTGAAAAGACATATAGTTCATTAATTTCAAAAAAGAATTATTAATGATTGTCAACTATAATCAGAATTGGTTACAATTTTAGATAATATTATATAATTTTACTTATATTTTTGCTTATGATTACTCTAAATTTTTGTATCGATAGTTACATGCTGATCGAGTAACATATTATTAAATCTCATTTGCTATTACATGAGGTTTTAAATCTAAGGACAACATAATATACATAATCATATGAAGAATAATCTATTTCTTTCTCAATCATTGATGCGGCTTTTCATATATTTTGCTGTCGGAGTTGTCATTTCATACATAATACCTTTCCCATTTTCCTTTCTTACCATATTAGGAACTGTCATTTTAATTACCATATATACCAGAGAAAAAGTATTGAGCATAATAGACTTGGGTATGTCTCTTGCAACTAAATTTGGCAAGAGTAAATTGATATATCATTGTATGACTTGTGGAACACAGCACAGGAAAATTGTTTGTCCTACATGCGGATCAAGAATAAAAAAAGTAGGAATTTAATAATACAATCTCGCATTCATTAATTATTGCTGATCTACTGAAGTTAAAATAACTAGTAATGCACTAATAATACACGACAATAGATAATAAACCTGCTTTGTGACCATTGTGGTATACTAAAAGTTCTACTATTGATTTCATCCTATAGTAACATTAGAAGAACTATGAATAGAATCAGAGACAGTTATGGCATATGAATATTATAAAACTTGATTGTATATCAAGATAGAATCAGAAAGAGAAAATCTTTTATAAAAAATTAAACTTTTTGCTTGTTTTTGGATCAAAAAAACATATAGAAGTAATTATACAAAAATGATAAGTAATAATGATCCCTAAAAAAGAAACAAGAATTAACTCAATCTTACGTATGATTGGTTCTAAGATGATATTGGATAGCTATAAAATCTTCTAATTCCTGATCACAGATTGACAATCACATTTAGCAAGCAAAAACCTCGCATATTATCTTTGAGATCGACCTATGAGAAGATGGTTTCATTAGAGTCCTTTTGAAATACAAAGGCATCTTAAATCATCATTAATTCTAAAGATATGTTAGGTGTATATACTCAATTATGGAGACTAAACATGAATATACTAGAGTTTATGACACTACCAAAATCAAGTAATATAGCGACCTCCATTTTCAGTGTTCACATAATTTTGGCAATATTTCTCTATAACTGGGGAGTGTCTTGGTTTATCAAGGAATTGAGAGGACCAAACTGCTGTTACTTGTACTCTGTTACATCATGAACTTTTCTTTCTTTCTACATCTGCCATAGACTTTCTTACTGTTTCTATTTTCTTCTTTCTTCTTGGCTGAATTATTAGCACATATAATGATCCAACAATGTATATAGATAATAGAATAAACTGGGCAACGATTGTCTCGAGCGTTGGATGAATTCCAGTCATTGTTGCAAGGTTAATATCGAGACGAGGAATAGTTCCAAACATATGGGTTGTAGAAATGTATCCTACTTCTTGGAATTCTCGTATAGCGTTACCCATAAATGCTATTGACATATAAGCTCCAACTCCCATTGTTAATCCAAACAATACTCTTAGAGGCAATTTTTTACCTAACTTTCTTATAAGAAATACTATTCCCACTATTATTGTAAGGCCTAATGTCATTCCAGCTATAACATACCATTCCATATATTTGGCAAAAGATAACATTGCCTGATAAAACAGAACAGTTTCAAATCCTTCTCTGTAAACGGTAAAGAATGAGAGCATTATAAATACTGTCACAGCTCCAGTAGTTGTTGCTTTCCAGACCTTTGCTTTCACGAATTCTATCCATTTCTTTGTTTCAATTCTATTGAGAACCCAGAAGCTAACCCAAAATAACACTGCCACGGCTGAAATGCCAGCAATTGCTTCAATTAATTCTCTGCTGGCACCAGATATCTCGATAATATATTCTGCGATAAACCAGGTTACTCCAGTTGCAGCGGCTGCAAGTACTATGCCATAGTAAATGTGCTTTTTAAAGCGCTGATTTCTAGAAGCTTCTAGATATGTAAGTATTGCACCGATAATCAATGCGGATTCCAAACCTTCTCTAAAAATAATAGAAAATGATGTCGAGAATGCTATAGTGGGAGCAACAATGCCAGTACCGGATACAAGGCGTTCCGATTCATCTAGACCGTTTCTAATTTCTATTGTATTTGATTCTATTTCTTCATATGGTGACTGTGATTGAATAAGGTTTCGTAATTCTGCAAATTTTATTTCCATTTCAAGTGTAAAATCTGGGTCTATCGGTCGTAAAGGAATCTCGATATTTTCATAGCTATCCAAGTATGCAGAGCGAGAGGTTAATAAAGCTTCATTATATCTTTCTGCTTTGTATTGGAGAAGCATTTCGTCAAGCTTCTTTCTTATCTGATCGATGTTGTTCCGGACAGCCTCCTTTGCAGAATCCTGTGCTTCACCCATTTCTTTTCTTTCACCCGTATACACTCCAAAACCCTTGTTCAGACCTTGAATATCAGTAAAAGCTGTTACTCTTGAAGTAGCACTAATATTACCACTTCCTTGTAACTGATTGAAAGAAGGATCGTTTTTCAAAAGATCTTCTGCAATATCAATTTTTTCAAGAATTCCATTGATAAAAGACTCTAAATTTTCAGGAGATTCTCTTTCCCTGAGCATTTGTCTTAGATTCTCTCTCATACCTATTTCGATGTCAGTCATTAGTTGTGGGTCATGCTTTTCTATTGGCGCTTCCAAGTATTCATAATTATCTAGGTATGCAGTTATTGCATTCTTGTCAGCTTCCTTATAATCTCCATTTTCCTTTACTTCCGTAATGATATTAGATAATAGAGTTCTTATTGTAGAGAAATATTTTGTATGTTCACCTGCACGTTTGCTGCCTTCACTCAATGAAAGCTCTTCTGATAAGTCTCTCTCTATTGCAGCAATTAAACTTAAAACTGATTCCTGATCTGTTTTTTGGCTAATAGAATTCTCTATTTGTCTGAAGAAAGAACTAATCTCGTTTCTTCTTCTTTCATCTACAGAATCTGATATTTTATTATAATTTGATTCGGATACATTAAGCAAACCTAGTGCATTCTCATAATCAACCTTACTGAATTGTTTTGTTGATGGTTGTAGTTCTTTTTCTTCCCTATCTAATATCGGAACTGCTGATGTTGCATTAGAAATTTGATATGACTTAGCAGCGTCTCTTAACAAAAATACTATGATTTGGGCTATTAAGCTCTTGTCTGTTTGAATATCTGACCCACGAGCTTGACTAGAAAGACTATTCAATAGGTTATTAATTGTAGAAATCTCTTGTTTTGCATTATGTAGTGAATCCTTTCCAGTCTTTATATTAATCGGCAAATCAACTAGCATTGCCTCAAGGTCTGAGGTGAACTGCTCGTTAATGTCTATTAGTTGATTTTTAATTGATGGAAAAGTAGTGGAATGAGGAATAAATGCATGAGCAAAAGCCATGTCTTTATCTCCATCATTAAGACTTTTCTCAGTTAGTAAAAGTTGTGTTCTTATTCTTTCAAGGTTAACCATAACAACGAGTGTCCCATTATTCAATTCTTCTGTCATTTCTTGTTGAGCATAAGATAGATAATTGTCCAAAGCAGGCAAAGTGGTGCCCAGAGCTACGATTATAAGAATAACAACAAGATATATTCGCACTTTCATATCCCATAAATTTTTTAACTCTTTTGGTTTTATTATTGCCATTTTTCAATTACCATATTTGTACTATCATTTCGATAGTTCTCTGCCTGTCTGACAGCAAATCATTAGGCTTACCTAATTAGCATTTTAACCCTATATAAACAGTCTCTATTCAATGTGCTTATCTCACAAATTTATACATCTGAACTAGGGAATTACGGATAGCAGAGACTTTTTTAGACAAACAATAATTTAGATCGATAAAAGACAGCTCTATTTTGGCATCATCTTATATTAGGATAAAAGCAGGCAAAGAAAAAAAGATATACTACGACAAAAGTATTACTGGTATCTCTAGTGCATACGTTTGAATATTATGCATCATTTATCCTTTTTTAGATCAATCAATTCTCTATATCCCTCTTCGAATTCTTTTTTAACAGTCAGAATCAGGCGCATGAATCTGTCATCTTTTGAGAGCAATGTTTTCATATCATTTTCAACCTCATATAATGCAATTCTAACATTATCATTCGGAACATTCGGATTAGTAATTAGCATATTTGACTCATTATACATAACTGCTAGTTTAAAACCCAAAGCTTTAGTATGCCATCCTAAATCAAATTCTAATTGTTTGGCTTGCATTCCTATGTCCTCTACATTCTGTGTAGAGCTAATAGTATCCAAAGTATAGAGAGTTGTTTCACAACATCTGCGCAGATATTGAGTTATTGTAGAATAAAAACGAGCAGTAGAATGTTTTATGGTTTCTTCCTCGAAGTATGGATAAAGCAGAGTTTTTAACACTATATTGTCTTTATATTTTATTAATAATTCTGGCGGATAACTCGCCATCCTAAAAAAGATATGAAATAATCCAATGGTAGTTAACCTGTAGTACACTGTTCCACGTAAAAATTTTCTTTGTATCTCTTCAATTAAATATAGGTCTTGAAGTCTTCTGAGAATATGTTGGATATTCTTGTAAGACATTGTTTGACGCCTTAACTTATAATAAGAAAGTATTTTGTATGCTGAATCTTGACCGTTAATAATTTTGAAAAGGAATGACCTTTCTGCATCATCAAGTTCTATTCTTTCATATGCCGATACTTCTGACATATATTTCGAATAGTTCATATAAGCAGATGCTAAAAGAGGCTCAATAAGCATTTCTTATCTAATTGTCTTTAATCATTAAGAATAAGAATTAGGCTTTATTATTATAGTTTGATAAATAACTCAAAATACTTATAGGTGTTATTTAAAAAAGCACACTTCTGTATCATATCAGAAACCAGATTAGCAATAGATAAAATGAGAGGATAGGTTTGGAGTGATACCTGTTTGCCGAATATAGGATCCTTAAAGAATCTCTATAGGAACTTCTTCCAAAATGAGAGGAACGCTTCACTTGATATTAATCGAATTCATCAGAATAAAAAATTTATCAAGTATTAAATTTTATGTATTGTATAGTTATTCTACCATGGAAAGTAATACAGATAGTAATACTATAAACTGGGACGATGTAGTAAAGAAGGAGGCAAGAGGTATAAATGATGCAGATCTTGGAGAAATACAACAAGTCGATGAGAATTTCATCCTCTCCCAGAAAGGAACCATAGGTAAAGAAAAGTTCTATATTCCAAAATCTCTTGTATCATATTATGATGGAAATATATTGCATGTAAGTATAACCGAAGAAGAAGCGAAGAATATGTACATACAGGGTTCATCACCAATAGTTGAAGAAGAAGAGCGCATCAAGATTATGGAAGAAAGAATAGTTGTATCTAGGAGAGAAACTACAGGAGAGGAAATAATAATAATAAAAGAACCAGCAAGTGAGACCAAGACAGTTCAAGTGCAGCTAACACATGAAGAACCAATTATTGAGAGAAATCCTGTTGGGGAGGCAACCTCGTCATTACACCCAGTTCAATCCATAAAAGAAATCAAAATTCCGTTAATGAAAGAAGAAATAGAAATTTCAAAGCAGCCGTATGTCAAGGAAGAAGTTGTTATTAGGAAGAAACCAGTTATAGAAACTCGTACGGTAACTGAAGAAGTAAAGAGCGAAAAAGTTAAGGTTAGA
>DASQRW010000240.1:0-19757 GCA_035642715.1 Nitrososphaeraceae archaeon
TCTAAGCGAAAGACCTGAAAAGTATAATTGTAACGCGTATATCATATATTTGGAAGGTGTCTTGTTTCTTTTATTATTAAGCGTAAGAGATGTAAGACATATGCAGCTATAGGCTTAATGCTAAGTAAACAGAGCCTAAAATGTAACATACGGTTGTTATAATAATCATCAATTTTATAATAATGAGCAATGGGAAGACTCTTCTCTGTGGGAGGCAATCATTAAGATGATCATTAAATAATTCTTCGTTTTAGTGATTATAATGTCTAATGACAAGTCAATTCAATATGATGGAGAATTTATAAAAGTTGTAATAATTCCAGGCTTCAAAGAAGACGAACCCTGGGCTAAAATCGATGAGATGTTACGAGAAGGTTTTACTATCAAAAGTGTAGTCGGTTACAACACTAATATGTCAAGAGTAATATTAGAGAAAATTAGATAAATTATAGAATTGATGTTTACAGGTTTTACATTTGTATGAATCGTTTCTCTGCATATTTAATAAGTTTTATTGTATCGCGCTCCTTTAAACTTTGCCTGTTTTCAATAATATAACTGCGAAACGATTTCAGATCATCTGATATTGTAGGATATTGCTTTTCTGTCTGTTCGAGTATGTCGGTATAATTCCTATAGGGAAAATAAATCCTTTTGGCGATTTTAGCTATTGTTTTTTTAGTCATATCATTAATTATTCCACGTCTATATGCTAAAAACAAATTAAATCGAATATCGATCATTGCTTCCGATTGGAGATGATGTTCACCTTCTACGAAAGTAACTGCAACTTCGTCATCAGCCGTTAATTTGCCTTTCTTATAAAGTTCAAAAATTTTTCCAATTCCAATCATTCCGAATTTCTCAAGCTCTACAGCACGCAATGCACCAAGGCTAGCTGCACCAAGTAGAATTATATTTTTATTTAACATAAGTTGGTAGACTTCTATTGGTGAAGGAGGATAATCTTGGAGAAATAATGCATCTACTAGACCTACTATCGTTGTATCATCTACAATACTTGAGAGTCTCAAGAGATCACCTTTTTTTGCGGGTCCTCTAAAATCTGCTTCAAAAATTTTTCTTGCTTTGTCGTGGCTAAGGCTGGGACCTAGAAATATTATTGGTTTATTAATTTTTAAAGTACCTCCTTGCTCGCCAACCCATGACAGACTTAGTAATTTTAAAAGTTTCAAGACCAGGCACTATGGCCCGCACAACAGGTATTCCAATGCTATCATTGGTTAAATTCACTATGATCGCTCTACGTAATCCAGCTTGCTTTAGATGTTCTAAAATTAGTTTTATATCATCGAGAATATCGTAGTTAGAATAGGTAGTAATATCAGAAAATTTTATTGTTCTACTTGATTGCATAAATTGCCATGCACGTTTATCATCTGTATTGTTTTCTCTGTATTTGATTTTTCGTAGATCATCTCTAGCGCCTTGAATATTGGCTGCTCTAGTTTGTGATACCTCCGTTATAGCGCGCATTACAGCAATGCGTTTATCAGGATGGGTTCCATGCCCTTCGGCAAGATAACCATAATCGTGAGTTATCCATTCGATACTGCTAGCATTAAATGTTGGAATTCCAATGTCCGATGTAATATTTTTAATAATCAAAGGAATGTTCGCTTCTGCAAATTTTTTCACTAAAAATTCAACTGGTTGAAATTCAATTTGCGAGATATTTACATCAGGAAATACACTAGGATCGTCTACATATTTATCTATAAAATTAGAATTTAACCGATATCCATTTGACTTCAATACATTTATCATGTGCCGTAAAAAATGAAATGGTATAGCACTCGCACGTAATTCAGCGAGACTCATTGCATCACGTTCTATCACTTCGCATAACGCATGACAAATCGCTTCTTCCATTACGTTGCCAGATGCAAGTCCATTTGTATGATGAAACGCAAATGGATTAAGAAAAGGAGGGATAGGTGAATAACGAAATAATGCTAGTGACGCTGGAACCATTATCTGTTCATTTGTAAATAGATCAAAGCCAGGTAGAAAATCCATTAACATATCGTTCATATATTGAAATCTAACAGGTTCTATTATTTCGTCTGGATGAAGAACATGAAATGACTTTGATAATTGATCATAGCTACCTCTGATAAAATTTTTCGGGCCACCACTTGGAAGAGAGGAATACCGCTCTATGCATTCCATTAAAGCACTTGCTTTAGCATGAACCTTTGTAGGGCCTTTGCCGCTATAAACCCATATGTAATCTTCTGTACCTGGTAGAACGGCTGAATAATTCGGAATGCCTAGTATATCCATATTGGTGATATCAGCAAGCCTGGTGACTCCGATTTTTTGTGATACAGAAGTGACTCTTTCCAGTGTTTCTTGAGCAGGCATTATTCTAGATGTACCATTAACTGTCCACTTTTGTCTAGATTGAAGATGTAGCTGCTCTATGGTCATAAATGAGAGCGATAGATTAGTTCATATCAAGTTTACGGATTTTACATTAAGATTATATAGCAGATTTTGTAATTAATTTAATTGTTGGATACACGACAGAAGGACGCTGAGGTCATTAGCGAAATTCTGCTAAAAGCTGCTAGTGAACCAGAGTTTAGGAATGTACTTGTTAAGGATCCTACAAAAGTACTTGAGCAGTATAATATTTCGCCTGAAGCAAAATTAATTATTAAAAAGAGCATAATTGATCTTACTCAGTAGTGCAATGCAACTAATTGACGAATTATGATTATTGTGCATCCTATCTCCTTATGCAATTCATAAATTGTAATTAGATGGGAGATAGGAAGTTAATCCATTAAATATATTTACTAATTTATAGAATTATATGATCTAAAAATCAGATATCGTAATGTCAACAATTTTAATTGGATGGAACTACTATTATTGATTTAGCAATTGGCCCAAATCATACATTTTTGATATCATTCTTATTACGACGACGACCAAAGGCTATCTTGTCAATTCTTATAACATATCTAGGTTGATCTACTACTCCTCATCCTCCTCCTCAATTCAGTATCGTACAAGATGTTTATTGTACTCAGTCGGTCAGATACCTTTAGTCCAGGTTCTGCCTCTCGTTTAGGGGGTTTAACAAAGTTGATGTGTGTGTATGTCTCTGCGAAAATCTATAAATATATGTATTATAATTTAGGTTTCGAATTTCTCTGTTGCACCGCTCTTACTTCCTGCCTCGTCAGCAAGCCTTCTAATTTCTTCTGGTGTTGGCTCTGTTTCTCTTTCAAATTTAGCGCTTATTAATCCACTAGGAGCGTTTATCCATAGCGAACTGCCATCATAATTGTTGATGTATTTTTTTGGAATATAATAGATATGAACCTTGGAAACACCCTCTCGTACTACAATATACTCGTTTCCTACTCTATCGATATCTCCTATATCTACATTATCGCTTGTTCTTACATGCTTGTGGATAATCTCCTCCCATGGAATATTTAGCGATTCACCTGAATATTCTCCACGAAGCTCAAGCCCTGGTTCCTTAGCCATCAACGGCATCCCCTCAACAGACTTTGGAGCAGCAGACTCCTTTCGACGCTTTTGTTCATCAGTCTCTTGCTTCTGAATTTCTGATGCTGACGGCGGAGCTTCTCTTTCATAACGACTTTTTACTTCATCCTTAGTCAATGCCGCATGCAGATGCTCGCCGTCGAATCCTTGAATGTAATGCTTAGGTATATAGTAGCGCTTCTTGCTTACTACGCCCTCTTGTGATTCGACGTAATTAGCAGCAACACTTTGCACCTTACCCAAATCTTGGTCGTCACTTGATTTGACTTTTTTATCGATAATTTTATCCCAAGGCATACCAACACTGTCTTCTGCAACAGAAGAGGAAGTACCTGAAGGCGAGGCAGTAGTAGTAGGAGTAGTGGTAGTAGTGGTAGTAGCAGAAGCATATTGCGGAATATTATTGTCAAAATCAGGATACTGTTTAGTGATTGTTGTTCTTCTCTCTTTATACTCAGGAGTCTCTAATTCGCCTGGCTCCGGTTCTTTTTCCTTTTCAAATTTAGATTTTATTTCATCTTTAGTTAATGAAACCCATAGACTATCACCGTCATATCCTTGAAAATAATACTTGGGAATAAAATAGTAATTTTTGGACACCAATCCTTCCTTTGTTTGAATATATTCCTTTGTAATACTTTGAACTTTGCCTATATCTTGGTCATCACTTGACTTTACCTGTTTGTCAATAGCTTTATCCCATGATATAATATCTGCCATCTTCTATACACAAACTAATTTTGAACATACAATTTAAAGGTTTAGACAAATTTTAAATTAGTTTGAACATCTTATTCTATTATCTATAATACATTGTTTGGTACTACGTTTTCGATTTTTATTCTAAAAAGTAATAAGCTTTAGCAATTACTTGGAGCTGTTATAGAACCATAATGCAGAAGAACTTTTCTTGTTTCATTACAGAGTCGATCGAGAATTTCCAATAAAGGTGGGATATTTTTAGTAGTAGAGGTATTCTTGTACAGTTATTTTTTATTTCATTCACAGCCATTGGTTCCACGAAACATCAATGATAAATGCTTTAGATTGTCTTTCTATATAATAAAAATTGTTCCGAGTTGTGCATATCCAACTCTTTTATAAGAGATGACATCTGTCTTGTTTGGGGACTAAATATTTGTATTCTCTTGTACCGATCATTAGCTGAATGTACAAACGATATTACAAATCCTATAAGATCATATAATGAAGAAACACTCGCAGCATCAAGGTAAACTATTTGGAAGACATCATTCTTATTCCAATATCCATCTTTATTGATTACTGCTATTCCTTTAATAACATCATTTCCAGATATAAGCAATTTCCCATCTTTAATAATACTTGATAATGTCTCAGAATCAAACGAGTACCATCGCCACGAATTAACATATCTCTTTCCTGATGATTTGTAGATTTGTGATTGTTTTAAATAATCCCATACTTTCTTAATGTCGCTAAAGGCTGCCGTTCTAACATTATCCTTCTCAAATTCTTGAGCTTTATCAGTACTATAATAGTTCCATTTTGATATTACATTAAAACCATTATTCTCCATCATTAATTGTGATGGAAGATTGTTTACTCCTACTATTGCAGACGCCTCTTTTGCTCCTTGTAGCTTTCCGTATGACAACATTTTACTTAATAATTCTGTTGCAATGGATCTTCGTCTATAATCTGGATTTACCCTAATGCCTTCAAGCCAGATGTTTTTTCTATTAGGACACAAAGAGACATGCGAAACTGCTATTACAGATCCCTTGGTGTGGTGGTGGTGGCGTATTTCATTCTCTGCTACGATTAAAGCTCCGTTCGATTCAGAAAACCACAAGTCCCATACTTGGTCTATATAATCTCCCCAATCAAACGTATTAACGCAGAATTTTAGAACATCTTCTTTGTCTGATTTTTTTGCAAATCTGAACTTCAATGTAATAAGATAATTTAATCTAGAATGGTTTTAAAAATTTCTTCACTCTAACTCGCTATTCTTTTCTTTTTACGAATATCTATGCTTATAAATTTAATAGAAAAATTCACTCATCAAATGGAGTTCCACAAATGCAAATAGATGACAGTGGAGCAAGTTATTGTAGAAAATAAGATATTGATCCTATGTATTCCGTTACATTGATTATCGCGTGACCAAAACTTCTATTGCAGATTCTTTAACCAAATTTACAAGAGAATAAGATCTCTTCGGCTTATGACTGAGGGTACAATGAAAATTTGTGTCCTTAGGAGAACTATATAGATATCAATAATAAGACAACTGGGGGGGAGATAACGATGGACCAATTGACTAAATTTGGAATTTGCAATTTATGATCATAAGACACAAGTTGTCATAATAAGGAAGAAAAAGAGAATAGGAATAGCAGAAGTGTAAAATATCAGTTTGTTAGTTTGTTAGTTTTATGCATGCTTGTATTATTTGATCAGTGGCAGCAATTCTTGGCTAATGATGATGATTGCGTTATATCATATTAGCAGCAAAACAACTTTTCTTGTTTGTAAAGACATATTGATAAAGAATTACCATCGACGACAGTAATATATGTTCTGCTCATTAATATTTTATACCTACAATAACTTGAGAATCGTACTTCTGATGTTATTATTATTAAGGAACTGTAGTCGTTTTCTTTACGTGTGCTTCTATTTTTTTAAGATCAATAGCAGATATAAGATACTTACAATATTTTCTTATATTCTAACAATCAAGCAACACAATAGTGAATTATAAAGTCATCTTAGACGTGGACCCTGGCATAGATGATGCAATAGCTATTATGATAGCATTACAATCTTTAGATATTGAAGTTCTAGGAATCAGTACTGTAAATGGAAATATTGGTTCAAGACTTGGTGCGCTTAATACTCTAAAAATATTACATGCATTAGGCAGGTCAGACATCCCGGTTTTACAGGGAGCAACAAAACCTCTTATCAAAAGAAGAATAGTACGTCCAGAATATTTCCATGGCAAAGGAGGCCTTGGAGGACTACAGCTAGAATTGCCTGAAGATAAAAAAATACTTTCAAAATTAAAACTATCAGATTTCATAGAATATGCTTTAAAGAATTATAGAAAAGGCGAAGTTTCAATAATTGCTACGGGACCATTAACTAATATTGCAAAGCTGTTTACAGACGACAATTCCTCCTCTGTATTGAGTTATCTAGGGGAAATTTCTATCATGGGGGGTGCCTTTGGATTAGATAACAAAACTTTTGGTAGTTTCACCAAGTATGCAGAATTTAATTTCTATTGTGATCCAGAGGCAGCAAAAATAGTACTTGATCAAAATCCTAACCAGAATCTAAATAGAAGGCTCGTTGGTTTAGATGTCACCTCTAATCCCTTATGTGCAGTCGGTCCTGAACTTGTCAGGAAGATAACAAAAATTAAAGGTACAACGGTAAAAACAAAAATTACTGCTTCATTGCTAGGTTTTGCAGTTTCTATACGTAATACTTGTAATTTACATGATGTTTTTGCTGTAGCAATGTTAGAAAAACCATCTTTGTTTAAATTAAAAAAAGGACGCATTGAAGTAATTTTAAATGGGACGATGCGTGGACACTCAAAGTTTATAGAAGATAATGCTTCTTCCAATGCTATTTTGGTTGCTGCAGATGTTAATGAAAAGGAATTCAATAACTTTTTGTTTTCTCGTCTTTTGAAAAATTGAAAGTACGTGGAGATCACTATTTAATAAACCGTCATATTTTGCTTTTCATAAAACCACTGTCACATAATTTTTTCCTTGGATCATCTAATATATACCTGCATCATAAAGGGACAATAACTGTAAAATGGTAAGGATTAGTATTCAAGCAGCTCATGAACAGACTAACCCTCTTGATCTACTAAATGATGTTATTAAAATGGATAAAAAAGGTGTTGAAAAGTGCTGGTCTAGCGATCACTACATGCCTTGGTGGCATACTGGTTCGTCTGGCGGTGCTGCCTGGCCTTGGATTGGGGCCGCTCTAGCTAAGACTACTAAAATAATTCTAGGTACAGGAGTAACGCCGCCGATATTGAGATATCATCCTGCTATTGTTGCTCAAGTGTTTGCCACATTGGGTTTTATGTTTCCAAATAGAGTATTTCTAGGAGTCGGAAGGGGTGAAGCACTTAATGAAGTACCAGCAGGTAATTCATGGCCGTCTAATCTTGAAAGATTTCAAAGATTAAAAGAAGCAATACATTTAATCAAAAAATTATGGACTGAAGAGTGGGTCAACTTCAGGGGGCAATATTACTGGGTAAAGGATTCTAATCTTTACACTAAACCTGAAAAGCCAATTCCATTATATATTGCTGGACTTAAGCCACAATCCGCCCAATTAGCGGGTGAAGAAGGAGATGGATTTATTACTAATGAACTAGATGCTGAATCTATAAAAAATAAATTATTGCCTGCAGTCAAAGAAGGCACAAGAAGGTCGGGAAAAGATTACGATTCTCTTGAAAAAATACTATTTATTCCAGCTTCATATGATGAAGATCCGCAAAAGGCATTGCAATCAATTAGATTCTGGAGAGGTGCTATGATAAAGGCTTTCTTTGAAGTAGATATACACGATCCAAGGATAATTGAAGAGAATGCTCAGATTATTGGAGATGATACATTACAGGAGATGTTGCTTGTAATTTCAAATGCCGAAGAAGGAATAAAGAAATTGAAGAAGTATACCGATTTGGGATTTACTGAAATTGTGCTGACAAACTCAAGCCCCAATAGAGAAAAGTTAATAAATTTAGTTGCAGAAAGCATGGCTCCAGAGTTTAAGAATGTAGATAAATAAATTTTTACAAAATACTAATATATAAAACAGAAATTTTGTTTTTTTAATTTATCATAGCTGTTGTTTGGTTTATTGATTAAGATGAAATCTTTGGATGTTTAAAATGACTGACAAACAGTACTAGTAGATGGATGTCATCATTATCATTGCTGAAGATATCTAAATGCAACGGCCATAGGAACATGAACTGTTATCTTATCGATATTTCTATTATATATAGCATAAATTGATCCAAGATCAATTTCATTAAAATCCAAGTCAATTATTCCATTGCTTACTTTGACATTCTTTGCTAGCATCAATGGAATATCAATCCTTGTCTGTGTTTGGTCAATTTCTGTAGGATTAGCATGTATTTTAATATCTGAAGCAATTATTTTAAAACCTATCAACTCATATTCTAAGTTAGCAATATTGTATTTAGCTGACTTGTATTTGCTTACCAAATCTTGCTTTATTTTCTCATTTGGAAAAATTTGATTCGCATCAAGGTCAACTGTGAATTCAAAATTTCCTAACTGTTTTATTAAATAGCCATAAGTATTAGCTGCGACGATATATGAAGGATTAATCTGATTGATCTTAGTATAGGCTTCTTGTTCTGTTCCTGCTGCGTGTAGAGATGATGCACTATTAATACAAGAAAATGAAGAAACAAATATTATAAAGCACAGTAAGAATGCGATGGCAATTACTTGCATTATTCTATAAAAATATAGAACATATTGACTAATTAAAAGTTTTTTATGATAGTATTAAAGATATCTAACGAACAAAGCCCATTCCAATGGCAGCCTGACATATGATATTTCTACTGATAATCACAGTAGTAATTACCTACTAAGTTATTAATAGTAATCACCGTATAAGGCAAGTCAGAAAACTACTACTATACTATCAGTCTTACATTTATACTATGACACTATATAATTATAATCATGATCAAAGATTACTGGATTAGAGATTAGAATATACACGTCCTCTTATATGATAAAGGAGATGAATTATTGGAGATTGATTATGACAAAGAACATACGCTTGATGTAAGTTTATGAAATTAGATTTACTAGAATCGAAAATGATAACTAGGTATTCTGAAAAAATTGAGGATTGGCCAGAACAACAGAAGCTGTAAAATGTCTAGTTCCATGAGACAGTGTGTGTATATGTGATCTTTCTCCAAGTTCTCATCTAAAGATAATTATTCAGATATAGTGCATTGTACGTCCAAATCTGAGTAAAATAATAAGAGAAGCAAGTCATTATATATTTTATTCAATATGCTTGTACTTTGAAAACAATACTTCTTCTTCTTATGACTTATGACATAGTAGTTAAATAATACTTAATGCTAAAAATAATCTAGAGCAATAATATGAAAAAAGAGTCAAAGCCAGGTGAAAAATGTGAATTAGCCAATATATGGGAGATACTAGGAAGAAGGTGGTCTCTATTCATATTAAAGAATCTTAGTACGAAAGAAGTCATACGCTTCAATGAATTGAAGCGATTATTGTCCGGCATTAGCAGTACCGTATTAGCAGATAGGTTACTTGAGCTCGAACGTGAAGGTCTTATTTCCAAAAAGATCTATCCTGAAATTCCACCGAGAGTTGAATACCGTCTAACCACAAGAGCAAAAGAATTAGAAGTGGTACTAAAGGAATTAGCAAAGTGGGCTAGCCGATGGAAATCACCAACAATTACAAAAACCACTGCTACATAGGCCCTACATAGACACTGACTACATCACCATAATCAATAAACTGCAAACAAACTAAATGGTTAAGAAGAACCATTAATAGATGATAGTAGCTGTATGATATGGTTAACTATTATTCTTCTTCTTCCTCTTCTCCTCTTCCTCCGTTCGTGATTACCAATAGATTATCTCTATATGTCATAGGTATAGAACTGAGTGAATCGAAGTAATACAACAAGCATTAATTAATCTATTACTACATATACACTTTTTATATTCACCAAAGGTCTTGACTATAGGATAATATAGAGATAGCTAGATCATAGCTGATGAAACTTAAGTCTGAAGCTATGACTGTCCGTCGTTTGATTTTGATCTATTGTCTTATATACATCAATATTGTATAATTATTTGGCAATTAATACGCAAAATATAAAGACTGAGATAATTCATGGGGTTGAGAATGTAATAGATGCAGAACTAAGATGTTTCTTTGCAAATAGGAGAATCGATACCTGCATGAATTATACACGACCGCCACTAGCGATTGAAATTGAACCAATAAAGAAAGCTTTTCTTCATGCTAAAACTAGAGGTGTAAGATTAAGATATATTACTGAAATTACCAACAGTAACATCTCTTACTGCAAAGAACTAATGGGAATGGTTAATGAGCTTCGACATTTAGATGGAATTAAAGCCAATTTTATGATAAGCGAAACAGAATACCTTGCTCCTGTAATTTTGTATGAAGAAGGAAAAATAGCATCACAAATTATACACAGCAATGTAAAGGAAGTTGTCGAGCAGCAGCAATATATCTTTGATACTTTTTGGGTAAAGTCAATTCCAGCGGAACAGAAAATAAAAGAAATTGAAGAAGGGATAATACATTATGGGACAAGGGCAATAGAGAATCCAGATGAAATTCTAAAGGAGATTTCTCGCCTTACTGCTAGCTCAAATAAGCTGGATATCTGCTTGAATTCTGGTGGGATGCAATATAGTTACAACCATTTTTTTGATATAACGAAAAAACTATTAGATAAACAAAAAGAAGGGAAACATAAGGGTATTAGATACGTTACTAATATAGAACATGATAGCCTAAAGCCAACAAGGCTATACCTAGACCATGGCATTCAGATAAAACATGTTAAAAATCTACCACCAGTGAGTTTTGAGATTTCAGATAAAGAGATAGCACTAACAATAGAAAAAATGGATGGTGGCAAATTAGTTCAGAGTCTTTTAATTAGCAATGAACCTGTCTATGTAAAACATTTTACTTCTATTTTCGAAGAGCTATGGAAAAATGGGATTGATTCTGCTGATAGAATAAAAGAAATTGAAGAAGGAATAGAACCAGAATTTCTTGAAGTTATTAATGACCATGAAAAAGTAAGTCAGATTGTTGTAGACTTGTCAAAATCGGCAAAGATGGAAGCTCTGCTCCTTCTTCCCAGTAGCAAAGGAATGGTAAGAATGGACAGATTGGGAGGCATCGATTATCTCATAAATGCATCACAAAATGGTGCAACTATAAATATTATCTGCCCCTTATCTGAAGAGAATTCAGATATTGTCAAAAAAATATCTCAGAAGGCACCTAATATCAGAATTTTAAATGGTAATAATCATTCATCTGGAATGCTCATAGTTGATAATGCAAGGTTCTTGAAAGTAGAGGTCAGAAAACCCAATTCCGAAATTTTTTCAGAAGCAATTGGCTTTGCGATATATTCTAATAGCAGACATAGCGTGGATTCATTCAAATCATTTTTTGAATTGCTTTGGAATGAGCGTAAGCTAAATGAAGAACTAAACAAAGCAGACGAAATGCAGAAGGAGTTTATCAACATAGCAGCCCATGAGTTACGAACCCCTATTCAACCAATATTAGGATTGTCTGAAGTTCTTCATGATAAAATAAAAGACACCAAACAGATTGAATTAATAGATGCCATTATCAGAAATGCAAAAAGATTACAGCGACTTACAGAAGATATACTGGATGTTTCAAAAATTGAAAGCCAGTCATTAAATCTAAATAAACAACAATTCAACCTAAATGATGTAATATCAAATGTTGTACAAGACTATCCAAAACAGATTGAAAATGGGAGTAATAGTAATAGTAATAGTAATGTCAAATTATCCTACAAACTCACTGCTGATGATAAATTAGTAGTAGTAGAAGCCGACAAAGCTAGGATTGTCCAAGTTATCTCTAATCTATTAAGTAATGCTGTGAAATTCACTAAAGTAAAAGGATGTACGATAACCATTACCACAGAAAAGAAACAAAACCAGGAAGTTATTGTTAAAATAAAGGATACAGGTACTGGTATAGACCCAGAAATATTACCAAGACTATTCTCAAAGTTTGCTTCAAAGTCTTATCAAGGTACTGGATTGGGATTGTATATTTCTAAAAGTATTGTTGAAGCTCATGGCGGTAGGATGTGGGCGGAGAATAATGATAATAATAATCATGGAGCAAAAGGAGCTACGTTTTACTTTACTCTGCCAACTATCAATAGACAACAAAAAGTAAAGATGGTCGATCAATAATAATAATAATAATGAAAAATAGAATATTCGATTCTAGATTATGATGAACCTGATATTACATCAAGTTTGAAGGTAGATTTAGAGTATAATGAAGAAGATGATGAGGTTAAAGTTGATACATTCAATGGCTCTATAGCAGCGTACTTAAATTACAAGACTGCTTATTATGATTTATTGCTTCTTGATTTTAAATGCCAGAAATTGACGGCTTTGATTTATACTATGAAATTAAAAAAATAAATGATAATGTAAAAATCTTTTTTCTTACAGCACACACATATTCCTGTTAATGTAGTGCAACTCTAATTGCTTTTAATTGGTTCATTATGTAGTCAAATTCTGACTCTGTCACCTTGTTTATAGTATCATATTCTTTGTATTACGTAGCATTACATGAGTCGAATTATCATATTTTCATGTAGAAAGCATTATTGAATTCTGAAAGTACTTCTGCTACTTTGGATACTTCAGTTCTATTTGTTAACTGTCCGCTCGTGATTACACCACCACCAAACTTTTAAAATTTCATATGTTCCTATAGTGTACACAATAAATGCAAATCTTCCCAGTATGTGTGTGATATCAAGAGATAAGTTTGATATACTTCAGGCATCTATGAACCTTATCAGATCCCAACAGAAGAGTGTAAATATGCTTTCTTACTTCATTTAGCCAAAACCTTTTGCAAACTATCACACAATAGGATGACTGCTAAAAGACAATCATGACTCAATTACCGTCAATTACCGGTTCGAATCACGATGAGTTTATCCGTTCCTGACTCTGCTCCCCACACCTCGCCAGGACGGCCCAGAATTTGACGTACATTGGCCTCAGGGCTTGGCATGGAGAACACTTTAAAGCTTTCTTGAAAAGGGTCAAAGCGCACCAAGGCATTTGTCGCAAAATCGCTCACCCAGACCATATCTTGATCATCGACATAAACAGCATATGGTAGCGGATTTTCTCCAGGCAGCCTCCACTCCTTCCATATCTGCGTAGCAGGATCATAAACAGCCACCTGTCCTGCATTCCACTCGCTAACCCAAACGCGGCTCTGCGAATCGGACCAAACACGTCGCGCCCCCTGGTCAGGTGTGGGCGGTGGCGCTAGCAAAGTAGCTGCTCCAGTTTCTAAATCAATGCGAGCAATGTAGCTTCCTGCAAGTGAGGCATAGTAAATGGTGCCATCCGGTGCTGTCGAAATGCCATAAGGTCCACGTCCACGAGGAGCCTCGAATATCTCCACATGACCCACCTTTGGATCCAAGCGGCCATAAATCCCGCTCTGTCCAGTAAACCAGAGGACACCATTCTGGTCGAAGGTAGCTGTGTTTAGGTTAGCGTAGCCAGTCTCGGCCGAAAGTGGAAAAATCTGAACCTCTTCTGTCGCAGGATCAACGCGTACAATGGCATTCAGGCCGCCGTCTGTAATCCAAGGTGCACTATCGGGCCCGACAATGACACCATGTGGAGCCGAGCCCTCGCCCAGGGAAATGTGATGCGTTTCGTTAGTGGCTGGGTCCAAACGTCCCAATTCACCCGACCCCTGAGCTGTATACCAGACAGTTCCATCTCGCGCAGGCGCTACGTCGTGCGGTCGCGAGCCAGAGGGAACGGAGAACTCTTCTAATACCGGCTTTGCAGATTGAGGCGCTGCAACAGCTGATGTGTTTGCTTTAGCGTCAGCTGGACTATCTGTTACTATTGTTGATCCATTAGTAAGATTAGTAGTAGTACTGGCATAGGCTTCGATTGGTCTTGTCATTATCGTCATATCATGAAGAAATATTAATGGAATCAGCAGTATCATAGTTATTCCATAAAAACAAGCTTGTATTGTTTTATCTAGCACATCATAGTTTGATCATTATAATATTTCATATTATCGAAAGACATTAGCACAAACTCAATTTAGACAACAAGAAAAGAGGGGAGATCTTATTAAAGTTGGACAACTTTTATTCTTGAAGAATACGATATGTAAGTAGGAGTTTTTACTAGTTTGTGCAGGGCTATATAGCACATAGCAAAGATAGGCTTTAATACACATCCCAGTCATTTATCGTCTGTATTGATGCAACTAAAGAAAAATTGTATGCTATTACTTGTATTGATTACAACAATTATCCTAAGTACCTTGACATTTTATGGTCAAGTTCTTCAAACAGCATATGCTCAACCAACTATTAACGATCCTAATCTAAGTGGAGAAGCAGTAGTAGCAGGTCTCTCTTTTCCTACCAGTATGGCATTTCTAGACGAGAACAATATTTTGATTTTAGAAAAAGAAGGCAGTGTTCGTCTTGTTTCAAATGGTGTTTTACAAGACACACCAGTATTGCAAATTCCTGTCAATAGCCAGAACGAAAGAGGCTTACTTGGTGTCGAAGTTGTAAACGACAGCAATATAGCCGCTGGTACCGCGCCAAACGGTGTTAGTTCGCAATCAACAGTTTTTCTATATTTCACTGAAGTAGGAGGAGGAGGAGTAGAGGATGGGGAATTAAGGAATAGAGTTTACAAATATCAGTGGAATGGACAATCACTTGTTAATCCTACTTTGATTTTAGATCTTCCTGCGGGACCTGGAACTAATCATCAAGGAGGAAAATTAGTTATTGGCCCTGATGGTTATCTATATGTTATAATAGGAGAATTACAGAGGGAAGGACAACTTCAGAATATCCAGGGTGGACCTAATCCAGACGATAGTGGAGTAATATTTAGAGTGAATCCACAGGACGGATCAGCAGCAGGCGACAATCCTTTCCAAGGCAATCCATTGAACCGATATTTTGCATATGGTGTTAGAAACAGTTTTGGTTTGGCCTTTGATCCTATTACAGGTATATTATGGGATACAGAAAATGGAGAAGAAAGTTATGATGAGATTAACATAGTAAATCCTGGCTTTAACAGTGGTTGGAAAGCTGTTATGGGACCAATATCCGCAGCGGGAATTTCTGAGAATGATCTGGTCCAATTTCCAGGCTCTAAGTATGCTGATCCTGTATTTAGTTGGGTAGAATCTTTTGGAATTACTGATATAGAATTTCTCAACTCACAGGAGCTCGGACAAAGGTATGCCAATAACATTTTTGTAGGAGACATAACACAGGGTAATTTGTATTTCTTTGAAGTTAATGAAAACAGAAATGGACTGAACTTCAATACTCAAAGTCATCCAGGTCTTTCAGATCTGGTAGCAAATACAGACGATGAGTCTTCATCTATAATGCTTGGAACAGGGTTTACTGGTATTACCGATATAGAGACAGGTCCAGATGGATTTCTATATGTTCTGACACATGATAGAGAAACAGGTGATGGAAATCTCTATAGAATAGTGTTAGGAGCATCAGGAGCTCCTGGTACTACTACTCCTCCTCCACCAATAACAGAAGAAACACCGCCAGAAGAAGAGGAGGAAGGTGATGAAAACGAAGAGGATGAAGGGGAGGAAGAGTAAGACTAGTCCTTCTTACAACTAATAAGAAATACGTTGCTATCTGATAATAATAATAATAAATCGCCTTACCTACTTCCCAGGAAAGTTGGCAGTAGACTACTACTCCTAACTGGGCCACACCTATGGTACGTGTGATCTTCAGGTTTTAGCGGTATTTTTTTGTCTTTTTGATTTACAATTTGGCTGGTCATCGAACATAATCGGCCTGTCGCAATAGAAACACTTGGAGTCATTATTCACGTAAAGAATTAACCGGCGTCAACTACAAGTCAACTAAATAAATAAATAAATAAATAAATGAATAGTCAACTATCAGACGCCGCAGCGCAAGAAAACGGTCAAGGAAGTTTACAGTGAACTTGTTGATCAGAATTATAGGGCAACATTCACTTCCATCTGAGCAAAAAGATTTCACGCAAAGAGTATACAAGTAGTTCATGCAGCAACAATACTTGTGCAGAGATAAGTGATTAACTTTTGAAAATGAAGAGATTATGTAAAGCTCCTTATTTATGGAGTATAGGAGATAATGAAAATTAGTCAGTACAAAACAATGTCTGTCTGTGAGAAGAAATGAATAATGTATATGTATTATGTCAAGAGCTTATTTTAAAAGAAACTTATCACATTGTTTAATAGATATATATATATATATATATATGACAGGAATATTATCACTAGATGCTCTGAATTTAATTACCGTTTAGTGGTAACAATTTTAAATATGAGATAATAGGGTTACAAAACCGGTATCAAATGATAATAACAACAACAACAGCTTTAATATTCCTTTATACTATATATTTCTTGAAGATACAAAATATATCTATGATGACAATAACTAGACAGGAAAGAAAAAGACTTGTTTTATAGCTCCACAATCAAGGCAAAAGCATGCATACCACAGTTATCGATGGAAATATCAATTTGTGGGAATCGGCGATTTTCCTTGGATAGTCGAAGATGATGATTTATACGAAACAAAAAAATGAGAAATGAATATATATCCATTAAAAAGAGATTGAAAATTCGGTAAGAGGCATACTACTACTACTACTCTTAATAAAGATTTAACCAAATTTTTTTCGAAGTATTATAGAATGAGTTCAAATATAAGTCGCAGACCAATAAAGGCATATAGTCAATAACATACCACAGAGTAGAGCTGCTGGTGCCAATAAACCTGTAGCAGCTCATGCTCTTATATCATTATTAGATATCGTAAACTCTAGACTAATTTTATCTCCTATTTTTATACCAAGGTCTTCATATTCTCTTGTAGTCATTTTAAAGGTGGTAGATTCTGATGATATATTGTTCCTACCGCCACGAAATGCGCCTTCTATTGCATCAGATATTTTCTTTGGTAAATTCTTCAAATCGTCTAATGAAGTAATAGGTATGGCCGCTACTCCAAAAGGATGTTCGGGGAATCCTTGCTGTCTTCTAGTGGAAGTAAAATCACCTCTGGTATCAGTCAACACAACGTAAACATAAGGACTGCCATCTTGAGAAGTGTCAATTTTTGAGACAATATACTCCTTCTTCATATATATATACAACAATTTAATCCATATACACAAATATAGACCTTATTTATTTAAAATATATTAGCCTCTTCTATAGCATATTTTTTTGAGAATACATTCAGGCAATGATCCTAATATAGATCATAATATACACACACACTTTCAACCACATAATATCACGATTCAAACTTTCTTATCTCTTGCATTCTAAAGCAATCAATGATATTCCATAAATATAACTATGCTCTAATGATGGTTTTAATTAAGAAATGATTGTAATCAAATCCTATACTAGCAGAAAGACCCAAATCCCTCTGAACCCTTTCGACTGTATCTTTGTATTTCTTGTAAATTTTGTATTCTTTTAATCGAATCTAATAATAATAATAGACAAGAAATCATAATTTGAATTGCCCGCAATTATTACAATACTGAACCAACCTCTGATATACATTCTAACCTCCAATCATAACCTTAGCAATGATATTGTTATTCCTGAGGTTATAATGTAATGGAGGTAGTAACTTTTGTACTTTATTTGGCTGAACAAGCGTTTACAGAATAGAGACAATAAGTGAAAATGCAAAAACTGACTCTTCTCATAGCTTGACGCTAAAAGAAACCCGAGTTGCAGGCCTAGAAGGAAGGAAGGAAGGAAGGAAGGACGAAAAAGCTGACTCGTAACCATGGACAATATACACATAAAAAAATCATTTGGCACTCTACTGAACAATAGTATAGAATTTTTTTGTCAAGACATCTCAGGATAATCGACTGACTTGAGCAACATCAAGTCTATATGAAAGCTTTAAGATATGTAGCACGTAGCAAGGTTGGTAATAGATGAGGAGAATGACATGGATACTTTTGAAAGTATAGCAACAAAGCTTGAAGTAAGAGAATTCAGTCCACAGGATATTCCGTCGGATATAAGATTAAAGGTCCTTGAGGCTGCTAGACTAACAGGCACTGGTCTCAATACTCAACACTGGCGATTTATCCTAGTGGAGAGCAAAGACAATCTCAAGAAGCTGGCAGAGGATAGTACAAGCGGAAGATGGGTTGCAGGTGCCAATTTTGCAATTATAGTTCTGACAAATCCAAAATATGGTTTTCATTTGATTGATGCAGGAAGGGTACTACAGAATATGCAATTGACAGCATGGGATTATGGGATAGGTTCTGGGCTATTTACAGGAATAAGCGAAGAAAAACTTCGAAATGACTTTGTAATCCCAAAGGAGATGAGTCCTACGGTCATAGTAGGCTTTGGATATCCTGCAAGGAAGTTGACAGGTAAGAGAAAGAATCGTCTGCCACTTGACGAACTAGTATATTATGAAAAATATGGCAAGCAATTCCAAAGACAGTAGGCAATAGAGAGAGATATATCTAGCCCATCCAAATTTATACTATGTTTATAACCTCTGAATGAACCCATTCCATTTCATGCATCATTAGTTTCAGGTAGATCTTCTTCTTGTTTTTTTTGTGTTGGACAATGAATGACAAATCCAAAACTAGCAGCAGTAAATGATATTACCGAAGATATATCTTGTCCCAATTACAATTCTGAACAAATCTTCAGAATCTCATAACTCCGGTTGAATGATAAAATGATATAATTCTAGAGGTAGGTAGGGAAGTCACCGAGGTAGCTTCCTTTATGTGATTCGTCTCAGCCAAAATATCAAACAGGTTGCAGAGCAGCAACTAGCAACTGCAAATACGGCTACCAATGCAACCCATGTATATCAAGTACTTACGTACAATTAGCTAAACGAACATCACAGTACAAGAACATCCGCTAACCTTGAAATTTGATATTATCCTTTGATACTGTGTCATAATCATTAGATCATTTTGTATACTGGTAGTAGCATCTGGTAATAGTGATGTCGTACGAATTATAGACCAAACTATATAAGAGAGAAAGCTAGCACTAGTAAAAAGTATCAGAATCAGTAGTAGTAGTCAATAAAGCTATTGCAATACCATTATTCGTGCCGTCGTCGTTTTGATAAGAAATCACTATAACTATTAAAAACCATTATATCAAAATGAATAATGATTAAATGAAGCAATTACAGTTATTAGTATTAATTCTAGT
>DASQRW010000241.1:0-53056 GCA_035642715.1 Nitrososphaeraceae archaeon
GAGGAAAGATTAGAAAAGATCCCAATCTGTGTTAGAGGAACATGGGATGCCCAAACAATTGATGAAATCAAGCCTACAGAAAAGTACTGCTTCTGGCACAATAAAACATTACGAAACCACTTTAGAAAGAGTCCGAGACTACTACGGCATAGTAACACATCTTCATGAATTCCAAGAAATAATCAAACTCCTAGAACAAATCAATATCAGAAAAGTAGATTATGATGCATCTGCTGAACACATAAGTGAATTTCTTGAGAAACACAATCTAATTGATATAAGCAAGGCAAGGTAACAAAATACATTCTCATAAATTCGAATATGTAAACTAAGAGAATTAGCTATGGATTACCTCATAACCTATTCTTGACTATATCCTTACAACTTATACCAACTAACGTAAATATGCTGACAATATGATGACATAATTGTCATTGATTTTAGACAGTAACAGCTATTTGCAGCATCATTGCCTCATTTCCATACCAATAGATGACTGTTCTAACTAGAACAAAATTGGAGAGTCTATATAAGAGTAACCAGATCCTGATGTAAAGGAAAGATTGCTGCTTGTACTGAAGGTTGAAAGCGATGGTATGGTTCCAGCTCATATTGCAAGAGAGTTACACAGAAGTAGAACATGGGCTTCAGACTGGCTAGCAAGATATTATAACGAAGGTGTAGATGGACTCAATTACAGACAGACCCAAGAGTAGCAGACCAGCAAAATTATCTCGGGAAGTTGTTCTTAAGATAAGGAAAAGGCTCACAGAAAGAAAGTAGACATGGTAGGACTACAAAACAGGTAGATGATATGATAATAAAAGAGGAGGAATAAAGTATCATTACGTTCACATCTACATACTACTTCACAAATGGGGATTCAAACAAAAAATACCTAGAAAGGTACATGTCAATACCGCATCTTCTTTGACTCCCTTGTAAGAAAGGTTTAGATTGAAGAGAATGCAAGACCAATAGTTACATTAACAGACAGGTTCGCACAGACATTTCTGTATATTTGGTGCGATTAGTTTAGAAGGTAAGTAAACAGTTGTTCAGACAGTTTGATAGATTTAATGATGATTTGTTCTATAATTTCTTAAATCAGGTACATCATAAATTTCGAAAATGTTATTTGTTTTTGGGTAAGGCACCACAACATTACAAATCACATAAGATAAAACAGTACCTCCAAACGTATAAACAAGAACTTATACCAATATGGCTGCCAACAGCGTCACCAGAATTCATGGTACTGGAAGAATGCTGGAATATATCCAAGAACGACTTGCTGGTACTAAAATGCTATTCGTCATTTACAGCTTTTAGAAAGAAAAATAAATCAATACTTCAGAACTATGCATTTCAATCTGAATATGCGAAATTATCTGGTCGGAAGTGTGTCAGCGTACTTATGTTAGTTGGATTACTTCCTTCAGGAGTTTTATATTCTTTTATTATATCTTTTGGTGCTGTCGACTCTATGTCCTTAAATTATTCTTCAAATTCTCTTTCCATTTCTCTTCGCATTCATCAAATTGCCTAGATATGTCATTACCAAACCATCCTCCATCTCTTGTTAATAATGGTCGACCGCCGCTACCGCCAAAGAACCTCCTACCAGTCTTATGGTCCTATACTCCAAAAGCTCTATTGTTTACAGCCAAAGAGTATCGGCTTCCACTAGTATAAAGATAGAATAAAACTAATTTTTACTGCAGATCTCAGCCAGTAAAAATGGGGAGTCGTATTTCTGTCTGCTGCTTATTGATCATTTTAACCTATTAAAAGTCGTTAGAGAACAACTGATAAATCAGAAGTGAATATGAGAAATCATATTAGTATTTGAGTAATGTTTAAATCCTTGTATAGAGTATGTTAATATAGGTATAATTATAAGTACAAATATAGGTATAAATAAGAACTAAATTTCTTTTTTTATTTCGATCTTCTGTAACCGGCAATGAACTAACACAGATGAATATAGAGAAGTGAACTCAATGGAATCAATGCAATAGGCAAGGGTAAACAAAAGCACTACGACAGAGGAATCAGACCGAATCTGTCCTCGTCGAATTAGTGATAATAGTATGTGTGGAATAGTTGGTATTTTAAGTAAGAACGGAGAAAATGTTGTGCCTTTAGTGGAATCCATGCTTTCCAGTATAGCATGTAGAGGGCCAGATGGAGCAGGAATAGCTGCAGCCAAGCAGATCGTCCAGACAGATTCTGTAGGTGATCTGAGGAAACATCATATGGCAAACAGCTATACTGCATTGGGACATGTTAGACTTGCGATAGTTGGCGGAACCTGTGGACAACAACCATTTAGAAGTTGCGATGGTAGGTTTATTATCGAGCATAACGGTGAAATCTACAATTACAAGAAGCTTAGGAATAAGCTTAGAAAATCCCATAAATTTACTTCTCAAACTGACAGTGAAGTGATTGTTCATATCTTTGAGGACAATTATACCAAAAGCGGAGACCTTCATGATGCAATAAAAAAGACAGTCTCACAATTAGATGGTGTTTATGCTATTGTGATAAGGGATGAAGAGACAGGTGAAATTGCTTTGGTGAGAGATGTCATGGGTGTTCGCCAACTGTATTATGGAGAGAATGAGCAATTATTAGCATTTGCATCAGAAAAAAAGGCCTTATGGAAAATAGGTCTGAAGGAACCGACACTCAGAATTCATCCAGGATCTGCCTTGATTATTATGCCAAATGGCTCTTTTAGCGAACAGCCAGTTGCAAAGAACCCTGTAACAAATCAAAATATTAGGTACAGGACTTTGAGCTCAGCAATTGAAGCGTACAAAAGGGCGTTAATCTCGTCGATGAAGAAGCGTACCCAAGATTTTGATCGAATAGGCATCATTTTCTCGGGAGGAATTGATAGTGTAATTATTGCATGGCTTGCCAAGAAAATGGTTCGTGAAGTAATATGCTATACCGGTGGAGTACAGGGCTCCAGTGATATAGCCTTTGCCAGAAGGATCGCAAAAAGACTGGACTTGAAATTGAGAGTCAATGAATTAACCCACGAAGAGGTAGAAGAAATGATCCCAGATGTGATGAACACAATTGAACATACCAATGCAGGTCAGGTAGAGGTCGCTATCCCTGTATATGCAGCTGTAAAACTTGCTCATGAAGATGGCATCAAAGTGATGCTTTCCGGTCAAGGAGCAGATGAGTTATTCGGAGGATATTCGTGGTACGGTAAAATAGTAGGAGAAGGAGGTTATGTAGGATTGCGTCATTACATGAATGAGGATATACAACTGCTGTATAAGGAGACGCTAGAGCGGGAAGATAAAATTACAATGGCTCACAGTATTGAAATGCGAGAGCCATTTCTAGACTTGAAGCTGATCAGACTTAGTATGAAGATAGATCTACGTTTGAACGTCAAAGGTGTCTCAGACGTGTTTGGAAAGCATGTACATAGAAAGCTTGCTCAGAATTTGGGCATTCCCAGAGAGATTGCTTATCGTTCCAAAGAAGCAGCTCAACATGGATCAGGGATCCACCAAGTATTCGATTTTATAGCAAGAAAACATGGTTTTGATGAGTCAACTGTCTCCAAGAAGTATCTGGACCTTCTCGAATCCCGGGAAAGAGTAGGAAGCTCTCAGAGATACGGATATCTTTTTGAAAATGAGAAGAAAAAAATGTGGATTGCTGAACCACATGTTCAGATGTACCTTGACAGCATCTCTAAGACATTACCAGCACTAGAACAAAATATCATCACCAAACAAAAATCCCACTTGTAACTTAGCTCAAGTTACCAATTACATTAACTGGATGTCTTGTTGTTACGTTTTAGTAGATAGATTGGAATGCTGTGTTAACTTAAGTAATCACCTCTTTATTATGATAGTCTACAAAAAGATTGAACCAGTTGATAATGTGCTCTAGTCTACACTTCTCTTTTCTACAGGGGAAGTAATCATCAAAACATTCTGTTCGGTCTTTTATGTATTGGATTCTTCGTTCAATAATATTTTTTTCATATAGTGAATGTAGATGATGTTTTATTTGCAAGAATCTACATGCTTGCGGATACCATGTCCCACCATCAGTTGAAACGGGGTATTTTCCGTACTTCTTTACTAAAGAACGTAGAAAATGTTCTGCAACAAACATGTTTCTTTCTGCTGAAATATGAATATGAAGAATATCCTTGTCTTTTGGCTTAATGGCAACCCACAACCAAAAGTAATCTTTTCCTACTTTAATTTGAGTTTCATCAATTATAAATTTAGATATTTTCATTCTGTTGTAAAATATTCTTTCTGGTTTGTACTTCTGCATCCATTTCCAAATGGAGACATGACTTCTTTTTTTAAATCTGGATAATGCTTTTGCTGTATTACGATATGAAAGACCAAGAAAGTACAGGTATAAACCATAACCAATGTCATTTGCAGACGTTCTATTTCTTTTGGTAAGTATCAATACAAGAAATAAAGAGTATCTGAAACTATAGCTTTTATTGTTAAGTTAACAGAGCCCGGAAAACTACTTACAATCTATAAATATTAGGTGGCAGCGAAAAAGAGCTGATTCCTAATAATAAGGTCTTGATATTGTTATATCGTCTCTCCATCTACCCGAAAGTAAAGGTATAGAATTGAAATCCTTTTCCTTTAACATCAATCAGAATATAATGAGCAGCATAGTTGTTATGTATAGCCAAATTATACAGCCTTTGTCCGTCAATTCTGAAACTACCATCAGATGATAAATCCTGTCCTAACGAATTATCTGATATATTGGCTGTTGAATTTCCAGCTGCTTGCCCATATCCACCTGCACCCAATTTGTCGTCATTGTCGTTAGATACAATACCTCCACCCTTTCCTCCTGCTATTATATTTACAGACTTTGCATAATAGATCAATGCAATTCTGCCTGTATCACTTTGAAGTTCCATACTGTCGGGATTGTTTTTCCACTTGCCTTGAAGGTATACAATGCTAGGCTTGAAATTTGTATTAGATGGTATTGCGTATGGAACTGTCTGATCTGGTTTGAAGCCTTCAGGATTTCCAAGTGGAGTTCTGGCTGTATTATACCCTATGTATATTTCTGGTGTTGTGCTCTGTCTTAAATCTACATAATACAAACTTCCTGGTTTGATTGGTGCTGTTGGATTTGCATCGAAGCTTATTTCTTTTGCACCCATTAGAGCAACGCGTTCAGCCACTAGTGACTGAATTGCTTTCTCTATTTGATCATAACCACCTTCACCTATGTGATCGTATCTAATATATCCTTGAGTATCAATCAAGTAATATCTGGGCCAATAATTATTTGCATATGCATTCCAAGTTCCATGGTCGCTGTCTAGTATTACAGGATAGGTTATTCCAAATCTTTGGACAGCATCCTTCACATTGGTATAGTTTTTTTCAAACGTAAATTCAGGTGAATGAACACCAACTATGACTAAACCCTTATTAGAATATTTTTGATTCCAATCGTCAATGTACGGCATAGGACGAATCGAGTTAATGCATGTGTATGTCCAAATGTACACTAACACTACTTTTCCTTTAAGAGATGAAAGTGTAATTGGACTATTATTATTAGGTGTATTTATGTAACCACTTATTTGAGCAAATTCAGGCGCTTTTATGAATTGTGACTTGTTAATTTGCTGGAATTGAGTCTTATTGATTTTCATAGTTACAGTATGATTTTCTACCATTCCATCTGCTACTGCAGGATGAGTTATTCCAAATCTTTGAACAGTACCATTCACACTATCAATGTTTTCCTCAAATCCGAATTCAGGTGAATGAATACCCACTACTTCTTCTTTATCTGTCATTTTCGCAGTGAAATTTTGCTCCCCTTGTGCAAATGATGAACTTAATAAATTACCGCTTGCACTTACAATCATTGTAACAAGCGCCAACGATGCTATAACTATTCCCAATAGACGGAGCACCTTTTTAATATACATATTATCTTACAATAGTTTCTCATCCACTAGATGTAGTAGAATTACCACTAAAGAAATTGTTGAGTAGTTTTACTACGACATCCGGCTGCTCTTCTGCAATATAATGTCCTGAATTTGAAACTGTGATCCCTGTTACATTTTGAGCTAATAGCTTCATCCCATATTCGACAAGGCTAGGCATAGTGGTGTTACCTCCGAATGTTGGAATATATCCTCCTGCTAGCGCCAATACTGGCATTGTAAGCTTAGTCTTTGAATAATTTTCATTTTGAATT
Source organism: Nitrososphaeraceae archaeon (assembly GCA_035642715.1). Classification (GTDB taxonomy): domain Archaea; phylum Thermoproteota; class Nitrososphaeria; order Nitrososphaerales; family Nitrososphaeraceae; genus JAJNBK01. The sequence continues at coordinate 6,262 of DASQRW010000241.1, forward strand.
GCATCCTGAGGCATAGCCCGATAGTGCTCAAATCCCGCACGCATTCCGCCTGGAGCAGAATAATGGCTAACATATTCATTGATAGCTTCCTGTGTTATTGCAGCTCGATTATACGCAAGATTTTGATAGTGCCATGATAGATACTCCATCTCTTTACCCTGTGTAAGGGCTTCAGGTACGTCTGATGTTTGATGGAATAAGATCCACCATAATGGAGGTCCTCCGTTCACCTGGGGCGGAGGGAAGAAACCGGGAGGCGGGACGTCCATTACTACTAACCTCTCTACTTCCGTAGGATGTGCAGCTGCGTAAGGATAGACTACAAATGATCCGATATCATGACCCACTAGGAAAATTGTTTTAAATCCTAGCTGAGTAACTAGTTGATGTATGTCTTCAGCTAAGGTCTTACCATCATAACCAGTTAGTGGTTTTGAAGAGTCTCCAACGCCTCGAAGATCAGGTGCAATAACAGTATAGTTCTTAGCTAAAGCTGGCATTACTTTATGCCATTCATACCATGTTTCGGGCCATCCATGCAACAAAACTACAGGATCACCTTGGCCTCCAATAACATAGTGCAATTGAATACCATTAACAGAAGCCATATGATGAGAAAATGTCATGTTATCAATATCAAAGGAAATGCCATCCATTAGCTGCTGTTGTTCAACAGAGGTAAGATTTGTTTGAGGTTGCAGCTGCTGTGCCAATGCAGTCTTCGATGAATTTAAACCAATACCATTTATAGAAACGCTAGCGATAATAAGCAAGAAAAGTGCTATTACTGTACTGAATGTTAAACGCGATATAGAACTTGTTCTACTACTCAATGACAAGTATTCCGTTGTCTAATATTTAAGTCAATAATTTAGCAATGAATCCATTAAACACTATTGAAATTTTTGGTAATTGTTTTGTAATGCCGGAGAATTTGGAGAATTGAGCTATTAGATTTTAAAATCTTCATATCTGAATTTCTCATAGCAACAGGCAACTTATGGTTAATCCTCATATGTAGCCAAAGTAGCCATGAACCCTATAGAAAACATTCACGTTACACAGTAAATAAAAGTATTTGGGGCAAAAATTGAGATATAGGATCAGGATTTTGAGGCACCTTGAATATCTGCAACAACTTATATTCACATTATGAAAAAGAAACCTAACTCTAAAATCATTTATTCTCTAGATCCGTATAGGGTAACACCTACTGAATAGATCCAGATTATCGCTGCTTGCATCTATGGAGCAGCACTATTTTTTACCATTTTGACCTTCCAGCGAAGCAAAAGATTGGATCAGATCTCATTGGCAACAGATGTAATGAAAGAACTACGAAATTTGGACCGAGAGCTAACCAAAATATCTTCAGAATCTCAAAATAACGATGCCAAAGGTGAAGTGTATTCTCGCATGCTTAATACAGTTGACTGGCTTTCATTCCTGGTTAATGAAAAAATGGTCACCGATAAAAGGTTACTACGCACTTTTTCAAGTCTTCCCTCTTTCCGGCAAGCGGCTATTCGTCACCGTTGCCGGAGAAAACAACGACACCAATTAAATAAAACAAAAGGAGTATTATTGATCATGGATATGAAACTAGAAGTTTTGTTCGTACCTGTCTCTGACGTCGATCGGGCCAAGCGCTTCTACGAGAAACTGGGATTTCGCTTGGATATCGACTACATCGCCAACGAGGACTTCCGGGGGATACAATTCACTCCTCCCGGTTCGGAGGCGTCGATCATCTTCGGCAAGGGGATCACTTCCGCCCAGCCGGGCTCGATCGACCGCCCGGTCCTGGCGGTGTACGACATCGACGCCGCCCGCGACAACTTGATCGCCCGCGGCGTCGACGTGAGCGAGGTTTTCCACTACGCCGGCGGCCCCTTCAACAACGCCGTGGAGAACCCACGCGTCGGCGGGCGCGACCCGCAAGGTCGTTCCTACTACTCATTTGCCTCGTTCGAGGATCCGGATGGGAACGGCTGGCTGCTCCAGGAGATCCAGACGCGGCTTCCCGGCCGCGAGTGGAATTTGACGCGACCACAGGCCATGGACGTTGCAACCTTGGCAGGGCTCCTCCGCGAGACGGCAGAACATCACGGCCACTTCGAGAAGACGCACGACGAGCATCACTGGTGGGACTGGTACGCGCCCTATCTGAGCGCACGTCAGAGCGGCAGCAATCCAGAGGAGGCAGCAGCCGCCGCCGATCGCTACATGGAGGAGGTTCTTCACGTTGTTCCCCGATGATGCCGTTCGAGTGGCCGCACTATCCGAGTCGGTCGGCCGCTGGGTGACGGTGGAGGCTTACGCGCGCATGCTCAGCGGCGACGCATAGTTTCGAGTTGTTCTGACGGTGTGAAGTCGGCAGACTCTATCGTGCGCCAAAGTGCTGCTCACGCCTTAGGACAACTACAGGCTAAAGAAGCAGTCCCTGAACTTATAGCCTTGCTAAAAGATGAGACGTATGGGTTACGCAAAAGTGCTGCTTACGCCTTAGGACAATATGAATCGAATATACTTGTAAGTGGTCTTTTCTTGGGACTTTCGTATAATGATATATTTGTAAAAAGAAAATCAATATCTGTTAACGGATACTATTGCAATGAAGAAGCAGAGAAAAAACCAAGAAATTATAAAAATGATCAAAATGAGGAAATTAGGAATTTAGCAAAAATAGAGTTGGAAAAATTACAATTCAAAATGCAAATGATATCATAAAAAGTTACAGGATAAATAATCATATTATATTTTTTATCTGCTATTCTTTATAGTGTAAAAAACTAATTTACTCTCGGTATCCTTTATTTCTGATTTAGTAATATGCATTAATTAGTTTTTATTCAGATTACATTTCTATTGCAATAAAATAATGAATATATCACCAATTATAATAGAACATAATCAAAGCCAGTCCAGCATATATCATAGTTAGAGTAATGCTTGCTCCACCAATATTCATTCCAATGAGATGAGCCTATTGATCTAAATCCATGTATACTTTTTAGCATGTTAACCTCAAAATGGTTATAGAATACAGCTGTAGCCGCTATGGCCATAATTCACAAGTCACAAGTGTAGCTGAACCCACTTATCAGCAGGGTTCAAATCCCACTGGCCCCACATTGATAGCACTATTTTTGGGATTCTGAAATATAAAAAGTGAAAACAGATATTGGAAATCAAGAATCCAATAGTAATTTCGAAGTAAAGGAGAACCTCTCGAAACTAAAGGGCTCAGCTGCTTGATAATTAAAATAGTATATTTTTTGAATACGAATCAGGTTATTACTTTTTCTTTGGAAAATCATGTAATTCATTAGATAAACACCTCAAGCAATTCCTTGGTTCATTACTACTCAGATAAGAAATGTAAAAACATTTAGAGCATTGTAATCGACAAAGTCTGCTTGTCAGTTCCAAAGAATTCTCGAACTTTTTTAGTACTTGACGGGAAATTAGGTTTTCAACTACAGCATTTATCATTTCATTCATATGCTGTGAAGTAGAATTTCTATACCTCAAATACAAACTAGTCATCTCCTGTGCAAGTGACTCTTTTTTGAATTGTTGTTGTTGTCTGCACTACCATCTTAATATTAGTTATTCTAAACCACCATTATTACTGCTATACCCCACGAGCTTAATTTCTACCCTCACAACCTATATCGTCTTAATCTAAATCTGCAAGTTTTTATCAAATGATTGTAACAATATCAATAGTTTAAAATGCAACCGCGCGCTGCAATGCGACGAATCTGCACTGGTGTTAATTTAGGAAATATCTGCTCAACATGAGCTCTGGCTAGCGGAAGTCCCCGTCGCGCATTGTTCATAGAAGTTCCCTCCAGTACGGCTGCTCATATTTCTCTAAATGATTGTCATCAAGTGCTTGTTGGTGTTCATATAGATGGTGGTGCAAATCCCAAAACTTATTCTGAGCTGCTGCAGATTCAGCTGTTTCAGCTGCATGTTGAACACAGGGGAGCCGCACCAATGCGACTGATGAATAAAAAATATAATAATAATATTGCTTATCGCAAAAGTGTTTCAAAAGCTGCTGTTCTTCTTACTCTCGGGACAGCTCGATATACAAGCTAACGGTCCTAGCGACATAGATGGGCCGGGACTGAACTAGTTTGCTGACATTTCTAGTTCAGTGTACTACTACTAATACTAATTATATAATTATATATCCTGCTTGATGCTGTTCTAAAAGTTGCTGTTCACGTTCAGTCAATTCAGCTTCTACAGCTGAATCATCAGCTTCGACATGAGTTGTGTAAAACAGGATTTCAAAGGAAGAATTGATCAATCTCATGTAGGAAGAATATGTAACCATATAAATCCTAATTGGGTAGACAGTTCTAAAAGTACTAAAGCAGGTAGGAGTAAAAAACAGCAATTTGTGGAGTCTATGCTACAAGAAGATCTTATCGAGCGACAAAAACAGGTACTAGCAGCTCATGATGACGCATTGTCACTTTGATCCATAGATAACACCAAAAGTATGATATGCAATTAAGGAACGATATTGAGAGCCTATATTCCAACTCTGTCTATTTTTAGTTGTAGGATTATGTATTGACCAAAACACATCAACAAGGTCCTCATAGGATACTTCATTAGGATCAAACTCTACCTGTACTGCCTCTGCATGACCAGTCTTGTGAGAACAAACGTCTCTATATGTGGCTTTCATATTTATATCTAATTACATTACAGGAATAGCCATGTCAAACAACACATCCATCCTAGTTACTGGAGCCGCCGGAAATGTTGGTTCCGTAGGGCGAGGTGTTGTTAAACTTCTTCGAGAGCGCGATCTTCAAGTCAGAGCGCTTGTACATCGCCTCGACGAACGATCTCAAGTGTTGAGCGAAATGGGAGCTGAACTTATTGTCGCCGACCTTACAAATGGTGCTGACGTAGTAAGAGCATTGCGCGGTTGCAAGCGGATGTATTTTGGCATGAGTATCTCGTCACCATATCTTCAAGCTACGGCTATTGCAGCAGCCGCAGCAAAAGAAATCCCCGACTTCGAGATTCTCGTGAACATCTCCCAAATGACAGTTTCGCAGATGAGTCTAACTGAAATGACCGAATCACCTCAGCAGCAACAACATTGGCTTGGCGAGCAAGTCCTTAACTGGTCTGGAGTGCCTGTAGCACATGTGAGGTCGACGATCTTCCTAGAACCTTTCTTCTCTAGCATGGCGGCCTCATCAATCGCCAAAGATGGGACAATTAGATTGCCATTTGGCTCGGCGCGAACTTCACCAATTTCCGCTAGCGATGTGGCAAGAGTCGTTTCCACAATTTTGGAAGATCCCACCGGTCACCGAGGGAAGGTCTATGAACTGACTGGTCCTCGATCAGAAGACATGAATGAGATCGCAAAAGAATACGCGATCGCACTAAATCGCCCAGTGAAATATGTGGACACGCCATACGACAAGTGGCTGAAGGAAGAATTATTGCCACTCAATTTACCTCAATACGTTTTTCACCATGTTTCCACTATGGCTAAGCTCATCGCAGAAAATCGCTACGATCGGTTGACGTCGGACGTGCAGAAGTTAACCGGAAAACCAAGTATGAGCGTTCGAGAGTATGTAACTGCGCATCCGGAGGTATTTTCCACTGCCGCAGTCACGCCTTAGACAACAGGTGAACATTATCGACGCGTACGTCATCAACGGAGTTTTTACACCACGCGCGAGCGTGCGAAAAGGTACAAGCGCCTATTCCGACATTCATCCACACGAGCTTGTAGCTTCATGCTTCAGATCCCTCTGCGAACGACAGCCCGAGTCTTTCTCAGAAGTGTCGTCCGTATATCTAGGCTGTGTTAGCCAAGTCAACGATCAGGGCGCTAATCTCGCGAGGAATGCCGTACTGTCAACGCAATCCTGCTTGATCAACAAGAAGAAGGAAACAGGATAATGATGACGATAAGGAAAATGCACGAGCATATTCTGATTCTTCTGGTGACAACAACAGCAGTGATAACTAAGTAGACGTTACACTGTTGAAGTGTGGATGACTCTACAAAAATTTAAGGATGATTGTAGCAAGGTCTCTAAAGATAAGGTGATGAATCATTGTTTATGGTGCAGCAGCAAAAGAGCATAAACTTCCTAATTGGCAGGAGAAGTTAAGTTGTGTTGTAAAACCTAACCGAGACCAACTCATCCAAATTGGCCAATTGATCGATGCAGGCCATATAGCACCAATTGTTGATAAAATACTTCCGCTTTCTCAAGCTAGTCAGGCTTATGTGGATGATAGGAGCCGTAATATACATGGCAAGGTAGTTCTGAGTATTGCAAAATGATAATAATAGAGGTTTATTGTTGATAAAATGATATACGAAATTTTGTTGCTATGGATAGTTCAGAGTCATCGTTAAGAGCATATTCATATGCTTCTTTTTTAGCCAGGCAATGTAATGCTGCACTACTCATAGTAAACATATTTGATGCATTTGAGAGAATTTCAGGTAAGATAAAGCGAGAATTTCGAGAAATTGCTAGGCAAATAGAGACGGGGGTGGAACAGCCGTAACTGTAGAAATCCTTTTGACGATTATAAATCTCAAGCTGAAAATTCTGGAATAAAACAAGTAAAGACAATAAGGCATGAAGGAAATGCAGCTGCAGAAATATTGCATATAGCAGACAAGGAAAATGTGGATACAATAGTAATTGGAAGTACAGGTGTCAATTCATCTAAGCAATTTCCTCTAGGCGGCGTGCCTCACAAAGTCATTTACCATGCGAAATGTCCAGTAACTGTAGTTGGGTAACAAAACAAGATAGGGCTAATCTAGTTTAGTAGAGATGTCAAAATAAGAGCTCAGATACAAGAGAATACATCTCTTATGAAATATACATGTTATTTTGGCACATTAAGTCCATGGTTTTTGGATTAATAGTGTCATACTACTCACTAGCTTCAAGGAATCATATCTGCTTGAACCCTTCACGTACTAGGGTTCTGCTATGAATGGAATCGTAAGACAAAAATTACTTTACATAGAGAACAATTTTGTTACCATTTTCAGTAATGTTTGTATAATAATTTTTGTAGATAATATTTGAAACAGGAAACGGGTTCACCCAGCAAATACAAAACTCTGAGGGATTTGAATCAAATTTGACATTATTTTGGGGCCCAAACAGACGTTACTACTACGTCACATATTTTCAGTCTTTATGATCAATCTATAATACATAGGGGATAGTCAAGCCATAGTGTTAGTAAAACAACTACCTACTTTTACTACCATCTAAAAGCAGGCTCATCTTCCATTACCCTTTCGAAGATCTGAAGATAATTTTTAGTCATTATTTCATCTGTAAAGAGCTTTTCAACTCTGCGTCTACAAGATTCTGGCGAACATTCGTAAACCTTCTCGACATATCCTTGTAACTCTCGAGGAGTTTTAGCTAGAAAACCATTGGTTTGGTTTACAATTATATCGTTTAGTCCTCCATTAGCTAGAGCAAGTACCGGTTTACCATAGGCATTCGCTTCTACAGCATATAGCCCAAAGGCCTCCATCCAGGTAGGTTTCGGGCATGCAATAACAGCTTTACATTTCTTGATTAATTCTGTCTTTGTTTTATTGTCTATGAGTCCAAAGTACTCTGCCAAGCCATTGGTATTTTGGCATTTCTCTCTTATCATTTGTACATATGAAAGATCTGGTACGTGTATATCATCACCAGCTATTTTTATAGCGTTTCTTGTTCTCACAGCTAAGTCTATTGAATCTTCAATTCCTTTTTCTCTGACTATTCTATTTATTGAGAGAAGATAATCTCTGTTTTTATTGTTATTATTATTACTTTTTGTTTCTTCTATCGGAGGTAGAGGGATTCCGTGATGGACATATATAACTGGTATTTTAAGGACGGACGACATATATTTAGCATGAAGCCTCGATAGTCCAATATACCTAGGAAATCGCAGCTGTTTAACCGGAACTTTTTGCCACTCTACCATACCATGATTAGTATGAATTATTTTCATCTTTGGAAATTTCTTTGCAGACAGATAGGAAAAACAATGCCATGTATTATCCCATACTATTCCATTCCCACTTCCGTATTCTTTTTCCAGTAGTTCCTTGTACATGAGATAGTGTGCTTCTTCAGCAACTGTTCCTTCCCAAGAAGGTTCTATCGTTTCTATTATTTTTAAGTTGGATGGCAGTCCTCCTCCTTCTCCTCCTCCTTCACCTACAGAAGAACCTCTAGATGATATCAAAGTCACATCATGAGCTTTACTGGCCACGTTTTTAGAAACCCACATAACGACAGCCTCCAAGCCCCCATTCGATCTTCAACAAGTCAGATGAAAATAATCGGGAGGTGGAGTAGGTAAATTAGGGCTACTTATAACTAATACTTTCGTTTGCGAACACCAATAAGTATGAGCATTGATGTTTAATAATAATAATCATTCTAGAGATTGCTTAATGGTCTACGTATTATTATCACATCAATTAATGACGTTTGAAGATCCAAAATATACATATGACTTGCTTGTTCATGACAGACCTCCTGGTCATCCTTAGTACAGATGAATTGCTCTGACGATATTTGACTAACTGATATACTCTTTGATCTTGGTTAGATTTCATTGACTTGGGAAGTGGGAAACTTGAAATAATATCCATTGGAAGATTAATTCACTGAAAGGATTCTTTTAAAGAAATTACACTATAATGTAATCTCGTAGACATGTGTCTTAAATAGACTGAATTTAAAAAGAATAAAGCTATCTTCTGTATAATAAAATATATGAAGTTGCAAATGCTTCCAGCGTAAGAATGAAAATTAATCAAAAATCACGTTCAAAAAATGAAAAATTTGAGCATGGATATGAAAAGTAGTAGTAATAACAAGTCAAGGCGACATGCTAATACCAACATCAAAAATTGATTTTTTGGCATAAAAGACAGAAACGACATTCTAGAGTGTTTTGTTACGTTTGACATGCAAAACGGTATATTGGGTAAAACCACCCAAAAATGCAATCCTTTAATAGATGATCATCGAGTCAGATGGTTGCTCTGAATTCATAGTTGATGAAACTGTAAATAAGATAGGTTCAGAATTCATTTGGCTTTGGATTGCTATAGAACCAACAAATAAGGAAATTCTTGGATTTAGTATATCAAAAGAACGAAATATGTTTGTGGCAGAACGTTTCCTATCCAATCTTTCAGAATGATATGGCAAACATTCAGTTTCAACAGATAGTGGAACCTGGTATCTACAAGCTTGCAAGTTTTTGGAATTAGATCATCATATTAATTCGTCTTATGGGAAAAGCATCAAAGAGCTATACAATATATCAGAGATAGAACTGAATGCTTTGATGACTATTTTTCCATGCAGAAAAAAGGAATGTAACTAAAGCATATACAAATTGGTTCCATCTTTTTGTAGATCATTATAACAGGGAAGTGATCTCTTAACTTTACAGAGCCATCTTGTGTAATGCTCATCTCTAAATACTTTGTGAACCGATAAAGAAGGAGAAAATACGAGTGAAAAAGATAGCGACAGGGTTTGGCCTTAGCAGGACAGGCTGCCTGATATGAAAGCAAATGTCATACACGGAGATTTTAATCCCTGTGGAGGTGCCGAAAGACTATCACTTACAACTATGCAGGCATTATTAGAAATGGGAATAGATTTTGACCTTACAACCTTGAAGAGTCCTGATATACCAAAATTAGAAAATTCATATGGCAAAAATCTTGTCTCAGTTATGAAAAGCATAAACAAAATTAATGTCATAAATATAATGGAAGAACTTCGGCAACAGCAAGAAGAAGAAGAAGATCATGAAGATTACAATTACGATATTACAATAAATACAAATGGTGATGCAGCTCCTTATTATCATTCATCTTTTTCAAAAGATAATGCTATTACTTATTGCCACTTTCCTAGTACAAAATATCATATAGAGTCTGAAAATATTGATTATCTAAAAACAGATCTTGGCATGACAGAAAGGTCAAATGTTTTTTCAGATAATAAGGACTATGAAGATATCAATAATCCAAAAAATTGCAAAACAAAGCTTCAGTTCAGCAGAAGAAAAGAATATTTTGAAATATTAAAATATGGATATTGGAATTTGATGAGAAATTCTACAGTGATTACCAATTCTGAATTCAGTCGCAGGGCAATAGTTAATGCATTTGGATTAGACAACATTTACATACTCAGCCCACCAATAGATATTGAGACTTTTCGTAATGTTGCATTAATGGCAAATGGCGATGATGAAAGAAATGATATCATTCTTGTAATATCCAGAATCGCTCCTCACAAGAAAATTGAAAATGCAATAAAGCTTGCAAAAATATTAAAAGATAACAATATAGGCAAAGGAATGAAAATTGTTGGAAATCTTTATTATTATTATTTTGATTATTACTCAGAACTTAAGCAGATGATTCTAGGTCTTGGTTTGACTGACTATATTACATTTGAAATTAATGCTAGCTTAGATAAGCTTCTTTCTATCATACGAGAATCCAGAGTATACTTTCATCCAATGGTAGGAGAGCATTTTGGCATGGCAGTATTAGAAGCTATGGCTGCTGGACTAATTCCAGTGGTTCCAAATGAAGGTGGCCTTACAGAGTTTGTTCCACAAGAATATCAATTTAATACAATAGAACAGGCTGCTGAAATTATAATGTATGTTTTTAATCATTTGTCAAATACAGAGCGAATTAAGATAAGCGATGATATAAATAAATTTTCAAATTCTCATTATATTGAGGGATTTCAGACCATATTAAATGAATTATTATCTAGAAGAAGGAAATAATGATGTCTGCTGGTGTAAATATTACATTTTTAAATGAACAAGACAGTCGTATATGTCCTGTTCATTTAACTGTTTTTGCTACTAACAATCATTATTTGAGCAAAGTTTTTCAGCCACTCTATCAGTATTTCAAATAGTAAACATGGCGCAAAATACTTCAAATAGAAGATGGCTTTCTGCTTCAAGAATAGATATATTGCACGGTGATAACATATAGACATGGCTCAAACGCTTTGTATCAAATGTGGTTCAGAGCTCAAAGTATCTTCCTATTGTAACCTTTGCCAAGAGCCTTTAATTTTTGCATGTACCTCATGTGAGTATATTACCGAAGAAAAAGTTCATACCGATTGTAGGAATGCGGAAGTATTAGCAAAAACAGCAGGGGCAAAAGAAGAAGGAGAAGAAGCTGTTGCTGCTACTACAACAACAACAGCATCTAGGCCTACAAGTAATAGAAACCAAGAAGAGGCTATTGTTGATAAACATAAAGAAGAAGAAGAAGAAACGGTTAAAGCAGAGCCACGTTCAGCACCATCTTATATGACAACCAAACAAGATAATAAAAATTTCAATAATGTAAATCCGTTTGTTGCAGGCACAGCAATTTGGCAAAGCTTGATGACCTATTGGTTTAATGCTTATGGAGAATTTCTTAAATCTGCACCAAAAATGACTGAAGATTGGTATAATATATTTTGGAAGCCTTGGTTAAATTGGGCACAACGGCAGCAGCAGCAAGTACAAGACAAAGTGGAATAAGATCTGATCAACCAATTAGCTATAGAAAATAAAAGCGATTACATCATCAGAAAGAATGAAAGAATTCATTATATATTGGTGATTATTAGCAAGTGAGATATACAACTGGTTACCTTGAATTCTCAAGCGACTAAATAATTACAAAGTTCAGTATCAATCACGACCTATTTTATGATATTGGGATTCGATTGAATTTTCATTTACATTCCTCTGAGCCCGCCAACTATATAAAGCCAAAACTCTTCAGGAAGTGTTTGATATTGTTCATATATCTACATAGAAAGATTATATCTAATATTATAAAAGTATATTTAGCGTACTCCTGTATTAACGAAAATGTCGAAACTTGGTAAAGCTGATGTAAAGCAGAACCAAAGGTCAGTTCTGTATATAACTTGAATGAACAACATAATGAACGCTGCAAATTCTGCTGGAGAGGACTTTCTGGAAAAATATACTTTAATAATATTAAATTATATTATTAAGAAGAGGCTTAATTGAAGTTATTAGTACTTTTTTGATTTTCATCTAGTTCTGCCTGTATCCATAGAGTTTCAAATATGGAAGCATATGACAAAATAGTTGCTTCACTATTGGAGTAAGTAGTTAATCCAATTGCTTCATGAGAAGAGTCAGTAGCATAATCGTTTAGTTCTGCTGTTATAGCGAATTGATTGTCTACAATTAAGGTTGTGAGTTTGTGTCCTTGTAGTGAGGAGTTTCTTAAGTATTTTATATTGATTATATTTTCTTGTTGTCCTTGTTCTACTTCTTTTTCTTTTACTACTCCTTGTCCTTGTCCTTTTGTTAACAGTTGCTGTAACTTTCCTCTTTTTATTGAATTGTTATCAGGAACAAGAATTCTTATCTTTATATTATGCTTGATAGAAGATGTCGTTACTTTTTCTTTTAATAATTCTAATAATATTGCTTCATGCTCATAACGGTAAAGTGTATTTGATGTAGAAAATATTATTTCTATTTCTTCTGTAGCTGATTTTATAGTATCAAAAATAAGTTTCTGTGCTTCATAGGGACATTGAATAGTCTCTATAAATTCTCTTTTTAGTCCTTCTTCAATTTCTCTTATTCGTCGTTTGGCTGGTATTGCCTTGCTCCATATTGTGTTGTAGAAATACTGCTGCTGTTCTACAAGTTCCTGAACATTGCTGTAGATAACTTGAGTTAATGGTTTTGCCTCCTGTAAAACTGTAGTTGCCATATATTCTGTTTCATTTACTGCTAAACCTCCTTTAAGATCATCTAAATGACGAAGCTCATCAACTATTTCCATCAATTTTTTGCAATATTCGATGTTATCTTTAGTAATTTCAGTAATTGCTCTTGTCTTTGCTCCTCTATTCATAATATCAATATATCCACTCTTATATTCATCAATTTCCGTAACTATAGATGCTCCGCTATGATCAAAACATATATCCATTTTTTTCCTTACGTTTCGCATAAACTGTATTCCTCTGTATATCGCATTTTCAGTGCCGTACAGCACTTCTGTCTTCTGTCGTCTTCTTTCTTCGATGTCTCTATCTAATCCTACTGGCAATGATAGATTTGAGCAAATTTGGACATATAAAATAATGAGGGAAACCATACTTGTCCGCCCTTATTATTACTAAGGGAAGAGTTAGACCCAACAAGACTTTAATATAGATCCATCGCCTTATTCAATGATAAAGAATGCTATATCTTCAAACAGTTTATTCAAAAAAGCATTGGATTTTGTCTCAGCGATGACGCCTATTTTAGTGTTTGACATTATCTTTTACAAACAGAAAAGACCAGTTTTTCACTACAAGAGTTATCTAAGATAGTAAGTATAATTCGGGAGAACAGCCATTTAAATGATAGTAGTGTAATTACTGATAAGCAAAAAATCTGTAGATGAAGAAGCAAAAATAAATATTGAGTGGAAAAGAACATACTGCTCTGCTTTCTCTTTTACTGAGCTCCTTCTTCCATTCTGTTTACTGTTTCGTTGCACCGTCTTAATATTATCAGGTGCATTTTCCATATCATCTTTTATATCAGACATTGTTTAATTATGTGGAAACGATAGTGAAAAAGACTTACAACGAATAAAGTGTTATACTGCCCAAATATAGAAGCAATAAAAAGCATGTTTCACATTCAGGCTTCAAACGCCTTGTAATAGCTAATTTAACTCTATTTTATGAGAAGTTATTTTATGCAATTTAAAATAGTAATAGAATAATCAAGTCTTATCATGTTATAATTCTGGTTTGCAAATTCAAGTCAGATCTGTCCCATATAACCGAACCTGTTAACTGTACAGGTTCATATACGTCTGAGTATCATATGGACGTAGATAGAGAGAAATATATAGGTATACCATAGGATTTAAGTAGCACGGTTATTGCATTTGGAAGGATGTCTAAGAAAAAAGGAAAAGATAAGCCAATGGATAATAATAATAACCAATCACAAAAAATATCGTCTTCATCATCGCCTGCTTCTTCTCTTATTGCAGATGCTGGACCAGACCAGGTTGTATATGAAGGTACAACAGTTACACTTGATGGTACTGCAAGTAGGAGTGATCCTGATAGTAACCTTCCTCTCAGTTATTCTTGGGTACAGGCAGACGATACTAATACTGTTAGATTGAATGATCCAAATGCAGCTAATCCAACATTTGAAGCGCCATATGTAGAATTTAATTTAAAAGATAAAAATACTCCAAAAAAGCCTTACGCCAAGCTAACATTTGAGCTAGTAGTCAAAGACCAAAGCGGTAAAAAATCTAGTCCGCCTTCAAGAGTAACTATTACAGTCAAAATGGTACAGAGAGCATTAGTTTTTCAAGGTGGTGGTGCTCTTGGTGCATACGAAGCAGGAGTTTTTGAAGAATTGTGTAAAAAGCTCATCGAAAAAGACAAGTTATCAGGACATCGACAAAATAGACCGGTGTTTGATATTATTGCAGGCTCTTCGATAGGAGCAGTAAATGCTGCACTCATAGTTTATAATGTTATGCGCAGCAACAACAACAACAACAGCAGAAGAAATGATACTTCCACTTTAGAAGAAGATACATTGACAATGTGGGAAAGAGCATTACAACAGCTTAATAGATTTTGGGATAACATATCCTTTCCAACATGGTGGTTGGAAGGCAATTTATTTGATACTTGGTGGAAGAACTGGAACGAAATTACTACAATCTCAATTGAAGGTTGGAAGAAATTTTTTGAAATAAATAAAGAAATCTTTGCATGGAGAGAGATGTTACCATATTCATTATATTATTTGTGGCCTGATAGATATGTTCCTATGGCTTCGCCAGAAGCTGCAAGAAGGTATTTTTCGTGGATATATTTCTTATTCTCAGGCGCTCCAGGTGTAATGTCTGAAAACTTTCCGCAGCCAGATACAAAATTCTTTGCAAATATACCTGCATTTTCCAGATTTGACAATAGTCCATTGACAAGGACAATGAAGAAGTATTGGGATTATGATAATGATAATAACAAGATAAAAACAAGTTTTGACAATGGTGAACCACGGCTATTACTGGTTTGTGTTGATGCTATGGATGCTTCATCCGCAGTAACATTTGATAGTTATTTATGTAAAACCAAATATCTAGATGGAAAGGCAGTTAATAACAAAGATACCCGCAATATCGCTGAGCAAGATAAGGAAGATGAATATTACACAATAGACTATCCTAAAGGTATATCAATAGAACATGTTACTGCAAGTATGTCACCTAATGCAAGATATGAGTATCCAAAATTCCAAGTAGAGAGTAAAAGAGAAGGCAAGAAAGATCATTATTTTTGGGATGGCGCCTATCTTAGCAATACTCCATTAAGGGAAGTCATACAGTCGCATAGAGACTATTGGTACAAGGTGAAAAAAAGTTTAGAGGTTCCACATTTAGAAGTTTATATAGTTAATCTATATCCTACAGTAGAAGAAACTAGTGAGATACCACATGATGCTGACACTATTCAGGATAGAGAGGTAGACATTAGATTCCATGACAGAACACAATATGATGTAGAAGTAGCACAGATGATTACAGATTATTTAATACTATATGGACAAGTAAAAAATCTTGCATTAAAATATTTGACTAAATCAGGAAAGAAAGAGTTGCTAGATTCATTCTCAGAAGAACTTAAGGATGATCTCCTGGTTAAAAAAGATGCGAAAAGCAGAAGTCGCGGAGGACTATTAAAAGAAATGATAATACCAAGAAGAGAAAGTACCGTGATCTTGTAGAAGGAAGATTTGACATTGCTAATGTAGTATACATAAATCGAAAAGATGATGGTCAGACTATTTTTGGTAAAGCTTCTGATTTTTCAACCAGGACAATAGAAACACTAAGACAACAGGGTCGTGAAGCTGCTAAAGAGGTAGTAAATCAAATTAAACATTAAAATGGGTTATCAATGCCATTGTATATATTCACTATTATTTAATCAACAGGATTTGATAATAACGATTTAGATTCTGATAATAAAACACAAATAATCAAAGACTGCTGGTTCCTTTAATAGGGGATTTCTAGGAACTAACTCATAGTTGGTTTAAAGGATATTAAACAAAAAAAGTTTTAAAGTTCAGTTATCTTTTACTATTATAACAGGAACCCTACTTTTAGTATCGATATAGCATTAACCGCTCTAGGCCTGCTCCATTTGCAGATCATAAAACTTAAACATTGATAATAGGTAATAGTAACCAATCAGCAGGTATAACTTGAGTTGTACTCTATTCATGAATTAATGATATAACTCAGAAATAAACTCATCCACCAACCAAATGTTTATAATTATGATTTTAAATTAAATCAACCGAAGGTTTAACAGAAGTCAAAATAATAATACTTATATGCAGAGCTCCTTTTACGACTTTTACTTATGAGTAATCAACAAGAAGAAGATAAAGAAGATGATGAACAGAAAGCAAGAGAAGAACAAGAACTAGAAGATGAAGAGAAATATGATAGTCTCTGATATGATGGGAATTAGCTAGTGTATTGTTCGAAAGAAAACATCTTAGGATAACACCATTTATACATGATTATTTCAATAAGATTTTGTTATGTTATATATCCTTTGATTCTTTCAAAATTACAAACAAAATGAAACATTGGGATTCGATTGAATTTTGATTTGCATCCCTCTGGGTCCGCTTTATGAATTATTCATTTGAATCATTTTTAGACAACTAATTGGCACCTATAACACATTATTCTTTCAAAAAAATAGCCGTAGCTTTATTTGTTCTTGACTGCAGAAACCGTATTTGAATTAGAGTTTGTAATGAATAAGGTATTATTAGTGGGATTATATGATATGTCATTTGGATTGTTATTGATACCTATTGGAATAGTGCTATAGACTGTATTTGTTAAACCGCTTATAACTGATATGGTTCCGTTAATAGAATTAGCTACATAAACATCCCCATTATTTTGATTGTATGTAATGCCATTGGGCCCTAAGCCTACTGGAATAGTTTCAACCAATGCATTAGTTGTACCATTTATTACAGAAACTGTATTTGAGCCCATGTTTGTCACATAAACGTAATTGTTTGCTTCGTTGTAAATTATGCCTGAAGGTGCTATAGCATCTATAGGTATTTCATCAATTAACATGTTAGTTGTACTATTTATTACAGAAACTGTATCTGATCCTCGGTTCGTTACATAAAGGTTGTCATTATCTGAATTGTAAGTAATTCCTGTAGGGCTAAAAAAACTTCCTCCCATTCCTGAGGTTATATTGCTGACTACAACGTTAGTTGTACCATTTATTACAGAAACAGTATTTGAGCCCATATTTGTCACATAAACGGTGTTGTTAATTGAATTAACTGCAATTCCTGTAGGACTTTTTCCCGGAACATCGCCTACAGGTATAGAGCCTATTAGAGAATTGCTTGTTCCATTTATCATCGACAAGGTATTTGAGTACGTATTAGCCACATAAAACAATCCATTAGCAGGATTGTAAGCAATAGCTTGAGGATTTTTGTCTACATATATCGTTGCTACTATAGTGTTAGTTGTACCATTTATCACTGAAACTGTTCCCGTTACATTGAATTGACCAAAGTTAGAGACATATATCAAGTCGTTATCTAGGCTTAAGGCAATTCCATACGGTGCTGAGAAGCCAGTAATTGTTTCTATAAGTGGAAGTGGTTGTGATGGTTGAGGAAGAACAGGCGATGGTATTGGCTGTAGAGGTATAATAGCTTCATTTGTTATTATACATGCCTTTGCTTCTCCAGCACTTATGGTTCCTTGACAGTCTTCAGAATAATCTGTTGTATATCCAGATGGTCCTTTTTCTGTGATACTATATCTGCCTGGATCTAGATTAACAATTACACCTGCTCCTGACTTTCCAGGAAAAGATCTTGGTAATGGATTGTTGCCATTAACTGTTATTGTAAAGGCAGATGGTTTTCTGATAAGGTCAGAATCATCATCATTATTATTACTATTGTCAATAACATTCTTGATAACTATTAGTTGAGCTGATGTATCTTCAGGTTGATACACATTAGTAATTGTACACTCATTGGTTTCGCCAGTATTATCTATAGTACCAGAACAATCACCGCTCATACTCGGGGTATATCCAGATAGGAGATTTTCAGTAATACTATATTTGCCAAGGTTCAGAGTGACAGTCGTTCCTGAAGAACTTCCAGCAAACGAGGATGGTGTTGGATTGTTGCCATTAACTGTTATTGTAAAGTCAGATGGCTTTTTATCACCGCCACCTTCGTTAACTACTTTTTTTGTAACTATCAGTTTAGATAATATTCCTGGAATAAATGGATTATACTTATTTGATATTGTACAGCTCACAGTTTCATCTGCTTGTATAGTGCCAGTACATTCACTAGAGTAACTTGGAGTATATCTGCCAGGAACGTAGTCAGGGGATATATACGGTCCTTCTTCTTCTTTCACGTTATAGCTGCCTTCATTTACGGTGATGGTAGTTCCTGAAGAACTTCCAGCAAACGAGGATGGTGTTGGATTGTTGCCATTAACTGTTATTGTAAAGTCAGATGGCTTTTTATCACCGCCACCTTCGTTGTTTACTTTCTTAGTTACAATTATCTTGCCAGTTGTAACAGGAGGAGGAGGTGGTGGTGGTGGAGGTGATACAGAATAAGTGTTGGTAATAGTACACTCATTAGGTTCACCTTCTCTTATAGTACCCGAACACCCATTAGACAAGGTAGAATTATAATTACTAGTAGGTCCAGATTCAGTAACCTTGTATTTGCCTGTAGACAGTTGAACAGTAGTACCAGAGGAGCTGCCTGTAAACGAGGATGGTATTGGATTGTTGCCATTAACTGTTATTGTAAAGTCAGATGGCTTTTTATCACCGCCACCTTCGTTAACTACCTGTTTCATAACTACTAATGTTCCCATTTGAGGCTTGTTATCGGAAGTTTCGTTTGATGGATCTGATGATGAAGCAGCAGATGAAGATGAAGATGAAGATGAAGCAGAAGATGTGTTTACATCTATTAGATCTCTAGATTTTTTATGTTCTTCTCCATCGGATATACGTGATGAGTTTAAGGATGATAATGACGATATATTCTTATTGTTATTATCATGAGATTCTGCATACGAATTTAAATCCATAAAAGTGGGCAAAGCTAATACTGTAGCAAGTATCAAAAGGAAAAAACTTAAGGTAAACCCAGGAGTTATTTTTGGAAATAACATACTACTTTTACTACTTGGCTATTTACCCTAGCATATAGTATTTTTCTTTTTCTTCTTTTTCTTCTTCTTCTTTATTCTATGTAGTGCTAGTTTTTAATGATGTAAAGCATTCTGGGGCACTATATCTACTTATAATATGTCTTTGAGTATTGCAAACATTTATGGTATTTCTTATGCTACCAAACATACAAAAAACAAAAACCTGCTCATATCCTATCCCGTATATTATCAGATATGAATCATATTTTTGAGTTCAATGGGTTTTTCTTAATATCATCGTAGTCAATGAAATTACAAAAACAGATTCTTTTACAGCTCTAAAATGTGAATATCATAATGCGATCGTTAGTTCTTATCTCATAAAAAATATAAATTGTTAAGAAGAAAAAGCTAAATGGCAAACAACAGAATCCTTCTAAATGCAGGGAATTAATTCTCCCTAATCTACATTTCATATGTTATATCATACAAAATCCAAATATCGTACTCATTATAGAGTTGCCTATAGATTGCTGAACTCCGCTTCTCTGGGAAAACACACTCGCAAGGTTGTCTATATTCATTATATTGATTTATAAAAAATATTATTTAGCAATTCAGAATATATTTTCACCTTCACCTTAAGGATTTTGTAACTAATTCTATTATGATCATATAGGCATATTTTTGCTTGATGTTTCACAATTTTCTTTTCTCATTTCCAATGATTTTTCATTTTTAATCAGCAGTTTTCTGCTCGTCATTTTTATTCTACGTCTTTTTCACTAGTATCTGCTAATCTTTCACTTTTCACTTCTTCCGTAATTGTTTTAGTTTCTGTTACACGTCTCTTTTTGAGAACAACTTCTTCTTTGACATAAGGTTCCTTTTTCACTTCTACTTCTTCTTTTTTTAATGGGATCTTTATTTCTTCTTTTGATATAACAGGTGGTTTTAAATCACTTGTAGAGGTGGTACTCTCACTTGCAGGCCTTCTCTCAACTATTAATTCTTCATGAGTTATTGGTACTTCAACTGTCTTTGTCTCAGTCAGCGGTTCTTTTATTAAAGTGGCTTCCTTGTATGTAACGTCTCTTTTAGAAATATTTAGCCTTTCCTCTACTAATGGAACACGGGTTGATTCAGATTCCTCTTTACCATCCTTCCCTGTATTTCTAGTAAGTGGCGGAGAATCTCCTAAATATTTGCCCTTTATTTCTTCTTCTGATAATTTAAATCGTAATATGTTGCCATCGTAGCTCTCTACCTCATTTTGTGGAATATAATATTTTTCTTTGTTTATCAACCCCTTTTGTACCAAAACATATGTATCTCCAACCTCTTGTACCTCGCCTAAGTCTTCATCATTAATTCCTCTTGCTTCTTTCTTTATTACATCATCCCAATCTATACCCTGTTCCCTTGACATAAGAATATAAAGCGCATATCAAATTTAATACTTGTAGTTTATTATTAGAGAGATCTAGTCTTCAGAAGATTTTTTCCCCTTAATAGAAGAATTGTATTTACAATGTATCTTTGATATACTACTAGCTTGCTTGTAATGATTTTGCTGTCAATTGCTCCTTAATTCCATTAGGATATTCCACTATTATCTTTTCTTTTCTAATATCAACATCAATCTTCTTGTTTTCAATAATTCTTCTCTTTCGAATTATAATTTCGCCTAACTTTACTTTCCTTTTGCTAACAATTATTTCTTCTCCCCAAATAGGCACTATTTTTTCAGTCTCATTTTTTTCTTGTCCTTCAAACAATGGAACTAACTCACCTTCTGTATCGTAATTATAATCATGATTTTGATTTTGACTCCTTGATTTGTCAGCAGAAAGATCTGAAGTGGAAGATGGATTAGGATAGCGATATTCTATATTGCTGTCATCAGCAGTAATGCTATCTGCAATTGTACCTTTTAATTTTGACAGTAATCCTTCTCCCTCTTCTTTGTCATATATCTTGAGCTTTTTATCGTTAACATATACTTCTTCATATGTTATTGGTACTTCAATTTTTTCAGTTTTGGTAGCCGGACGTTTTACGATCTTTGTTTCTTGGATAATTGTCTTTTTCAATAAATCGAAATTTTCTTCGACAACAGGAATAACTTTGACACTTTCTGCATAAAGGTTACTAGGACTGTTTGTTGACTTATTATTATCATTATTATTACTAGAATAGTCTGTATTGTTAGTTGTAACATCATTATTTTTTGGCAAAGTTTTCCTCTTGATATTTTTTTTTGATCTTGTCATTTATTTATTATCGACATCCTACTAAGTATTAGAGATCATAATTTATAATAATTAGGTATATTGGAGTTGAATAGACATATATATGCAGTGCAATGCAATTGATTATTTAATTAATTATCATCACTTAAGCAACTATAAATAAAAACATTTTTGAACTGCATCACAGCTATGTATCCAATTGTTATAGTGTTTTTGTCACTTTTTCTAATCTATATGTAGGCCACGTTTAATGGATTCTTCAACATCTTTGGCCTTATCGGATAATGTTTCTTTTTTCCTGTCTGCTGCTCCTTTAGATGATGGTTTGATTATAATGGTAGAATAGTTAATCTTTGGAGGTCTAACACTCATAAAATAACCCTTAGAGTCTCCCAAGTTATTCTTAGTTTTTGATGTTGTCGCTATCGCCTTTTCTTCTATGTTCTTCTTATTGTTATTGTCGTTAGTATCGTTGTTGGCTCTTATCTTACCATAGAATTCATAGTCTTTGTTAGTACTATCCATACCTTGAAATGGCATTAATACTTTATAAAATAGACTTCATTTATTCAATAATCTAATACTCTGCTTGTGTACTAGGAGACAACTTTGTTATTAACGTATTTTTCCAAGGCTGTAGGGACTTCTTTGCCTTTAATTAATAAAGATTTAAAAACTCTGTGTAATGTAAAAATATAAAATAGAAATACCGAAAGAATTTGATAACAGTAAGAAAGTCTTGTCACGTTGTACCGAACTTCTATTAGGTTAATTACCATCATCTTCTTCTTTGTTTTATTTCCTCTTTTGCTCCTTCAACACTTACTTTTTCACTTCTTATCTGCTCGGTGATTTTCTTTGTCTCTGTTATAGATTCCTTTTTAACTATAACTTCTTCTTTTAGATAAGGGTGTTTAGAAACTTCTGGCACTTCAACTCTCAAAAAAAGAGTAGCAACCTCTTCTTCTGTTGGAATGTCTGATTGAACTGATGATGGTGATACTAATGATGATGATGATGTGTTTGTCTGGTATCCTTTTGCTGTACTTACTTCTTCTTCCTGACTTATTGGTCTTGTTTCAATGTATAGTTCATCATGCACAAGCTGAACTTCAGTTGTCTTTGTATCCGTTATGGATTCTTTTATTATTTTTGCTTCTTGTGAATACGCTTTTTTAGATACGTCTAATCTCTCAGCCATTACTGGAATAATGACTAGGTCATCGGTAATTGTAGCACCTTCTCCAATGACTTGTGATTGTGAAACTACAGGTTCTGAATCCCTCAAAAACTTATTCTTTGCTTCTTCTGCAGTTATATTGAATATCAGAATAGTACCATTAAAACCAATCGCTAAATCACGTGGAATATATAATTTTTCTTTGTTTATTACTCCTTTTTTTACTAAAACATAATCTTGAGTAACTTCTTGTACTTCTCCCAAATCTTCATCATTAATTCCTCTTGCTTCTTTCTTTATTACGTCATCCCAATCAATATTGCCACTATAAGAACTTCCTTCTAACATCCAATAACGTAATATGTAATATTGAATTTAATAGTTGGTAACCTTTTTTTATTGTAATATTCATGGCTAATTTATCTTTAAAGGATTAACTGAGTAGAGGGAACTATCATGTCTTGACGTTTCAATATGTAATATTCGATAAAATGTTTTATTAGAAAAATGAAAAATTGATTTCTGTATCTTTTACAGCAGTAATTCAGACGCTAAGAACTAATCTACAAATGGCTAGTTTAATTTACAGCATACCCACTGCGAACAATAGTCAACAAGACAAAGATAATAGTAATAACATTACAAAATGTCTTGAATTTAATAAGGATAGTATATGAGGTTTAGCCGAAAAGAATTACCAAAATCTTATAGAAGCACTGACAAATAATTCTATAGATACTGCTGCTAATGCATATTCTTGTTCTTTCAATTTCACATTACAGTTACCTTCTTCATATTGTCATTTACTTAATCTAACAAACTATTGGTGTTGTTAAGTATCCCGTACAGTTTGACGAGCTATGGAAATCTGGCCTTTAAGATTTGAAGCTCCAAATAGAGAGAAAAGAGAATCAGGAATTAGAATGGAAGTAAGAAACAGATCGAAATTAACTCATAAAGATGGTTCAAGAGGAGAGGAGAGGAGAGGAGAGGAGAAAAGCAATCAGGAAAGTGGAATAATGAAATAAAGAATCTGACTAAGAAAACTCACTATTATCAGCCTCTGCATATAGTGGCCAAGACACTTTATCAAATAACCAAATGTAATCAAACATTCACGGCTAATAATATATATCTATTTACAAACATATACCACTAATTATAAATTTTATAAAAAATAGACTAACTTATAAAAAAAAGATTGAAAAGAACCTCTATGGTATGTAATGATATCAATAGTAGAATGCCTTACAATTTAAGTGTAAATTCCAGTATCTGATTTTTTAATTTCTATTGAAACCTTGTCGCCGACTTTTATTCCCATATCTTCATACTCTTTCATACTCATCTTAAAAGTTGGCGAATCAGTGAGACCACCACCGCCACCTCCGGTTATCATCTTTGAGATATCACCCATTGCTTTAGGTAAATTTTTCATTAAATCTTCTGGAGAGGTAAATGCCATAACATTGGAGCCGAATGGATTTTGCTGCTTCCTTTCTCCTGATTTGTAATCATTGGGGTCAGAAAATGTGATGTAAACATAAGGACTACCATCTTGTGAGGCTTCAATTCTTGAAATAACAAATTCTTTCTTCAATTACTATATAGAATTTGGCTACAATGAACTTATAATTCTTCGCATATTAAATGCCACAAAAATCTTATTCACAAGTAATCAACAAGCCTTCATTATCATATCGAAGTTAAATTTGTGAACAATCAATCTATTAATCAATCTTTAGGTTCTGGTTATCCTTCTTCTTTTTTTGCGTTTCATCAATTTTATGATATGTTTGTTGCATGGCAGTCAGGTGAATCTTCTTTAGCCATTACTTAAATACAATTGCTTTTCGAAACATATAGTACGAAAAGTATCCATATAGAAAATCATATTGTCTCATTACCTTCTCTTTTCTTATTAATCATTGAAGAAAAGATTCGAAATATATCTATAAAGTTCTCTACAGCTCTTCATGATCTTGACATATCAAATGATATTGACTTTAAATAAAAGATTAAGGAGACAAAACATATCACACAGAGATTACTATTAGATTTATTATTAGCTACTCTTAAGAGATGATAATTGCTCTTGACTGCAAAAATAACAAGGAAATTTAATCTGGTTTTAAGCGTTATTCTTGCAATTATCTTGACTAATAGGATTAAATGATATTATAATTGGAGCAATTCTTTATGCTACGTTATTAAATAGTCTAATCTTTACCTAATCTGCCAGTTTATTTGCTGATAATAAAGATGGACAAAATATTCTAATATATATGCAAGTCTTAATCGCTTATTGTTGAAAAGTTCAATACCACTATTGGACTAAAGAACATCCTGGTAAAGAACATAGAACTATGAAAATTGTTTGGTCGTCTGAAAAAATATAGACAACAAGACAGAGTAATTATATTACATTAAAAAACAAGCTTAGAAATATAAAACAGATATAATCTAAGATAGATTCACTCTGGCTGAATAACAGTTTTACCTTTTAGATCATCTGACTTAATGATATATTAGTAAGGTAAAGTAAGGTTAGTTTAGATATCATTAACCAAGTCAATAAACAATCTGGGATGGGTAGTAAAGTATAATACTTTACCATACTATATTTACTTTACTTGGAACCTGTTTATTTAGGAGAAAAGCCGATCAATAAGAAAGAACAAATACTTAATCTTCTTGCAGAAGGAAAACTTTCTGTAAAAGAAATTGCGAGAACTGTCCATACGACAGAAGCAAATGTATATAAAGAAAGAAGCAAAGCTAGAGGCCTTTTTGTAAGGCGAAAGACAAAGAGCGATGAAATGGTCATGGTTGCAGGAGATGTCGACACCTCCTCCTTACCGTCGCGGCGCTTGAAATCAGAAGGTAATCATCATTATCCGTATCTTAACATCCCAGATCTGGATTCAGAGGGAATAAAGAAATTGTATACAGAGTTTAATGCAGGTAAAAAGCCGCCTAATATTATAGCTGATCATGGTTTTCATCCTGAAGTAGTAGAAAAAGAATTTCAAAGGTTTTTGAAAATGAATCAACATGAATTTAATATATTTCAAAATCGCATAATTTCAACTATCATAAAACGGCCATCTAAATATACTAAAGGTTTAGTGGAGAAATACAAAACACAGGGTGTCTTGACAGATAATGAGTTATCTGAGCTATTTACATCGAAAGTGAGAGAAGATTACGAACGAGAAATAGACATGTGGGGATTAGATAACTACTCGTATTTACCAAGGGGATGGTCAAGGATCAGATGTAGAAGTTGCAACGAGAATGAGGTTGGGGTTATAGTAAATTCAACTTTCGGTATTGGTAAGCATCTTCTCGAACAATATAATAACTACATTTG
The DNA here is from genome assembly GCA_035642715.1 of Nitrososphaeraceae archaeon. Lineage (GTDB taxonomy): Archaea > Thermoproteota > Nitrososphaeria > Nitrososphaerales > Nitrososphaeraceae > JAJNBK01. The sequence goes on from DASQRW010000241.1 coordinate 32,442, forward strand.
TGATAGATGTAAAAATGATGGCAACTTGTCATTTTAGTATTTGAGCTAAGTAGCTTGTCTAAAAACTCTTTCATCTGAAAACAAATTTTACTATTCTATATATTGCTTTTATAGCACTAACTGTCAAGGGTAGATCATCAGAAAGTTCAACAAGTTTTCTCTCTACTGTCTCTTTTATGATAGAAGTTAGCTGATTCCAGGGTCGGCCAGTACTTTTAGCTTCTTCTAATGCCATCAGTCCCTCCATGGTAATACAAAAATATTCTCTTGACGAAAACAATATTCTTTTTCTGTGTATCCTTTCGATATAACTTTTAAACATTAAATCGGTAATTATTGGAGAAATTATTGAAATATCAAGACCAATTTGCTTTGAGATTTTCTTTTCTAGTTTTGGTTCTTTCTTTATGCATTCTAAAATGCTCATCTCAAATTTACTTAAGCTTACCTTATTTCCATCTGTAGTTTCGCTATAATGTTGGCTAATCAACGTTGTGTTACCTCAATTATTAGCAACTATATGTTATAATTGTTTCCTAATCTCTATATATGATAGTACGGCCTGTAATTTTTTTATGTATTAGTACAGAAAGTCTAATATTTTCTATTTGTAATTGTGCAGACGTTTGCATTTTACTTTCCATGTTCAAATTCTACTAGCAATTCAATATTTCTAATTTCCTTAGCAATTTTTTTTATTTTTTCAATATTCAATTGCAATTGAGGTTTATTTCGAGTTGAAATTATTACTTTGGTTGATTTGCTTCCATCTGGAAGCCAGATCAGATTGACTGTGAGAACCTTTGCTGGAAAAAATAGGTTTTCAATGAATCTTCTGTCTGTTGCTTCAGCCTCGACAAACCAAACTTTATTCTGAAATTCATCCTCAAACTTCTTTATTAGAGATGAATTTGTCCGCAGAACACTAATATCTGAACCACGGAGACTTAGAATGAAATCGTCATCTACTTTAGATGCACGTATCATGGTAAATCTATTGATATCCTGGTTGCGTTCTGCTAGTCTGCTAATTTTAATTGCTCCGTCAACATCTGCATGGGTCAAGTGTCCTAATCTTAGTTTGGTTTCACATTTTGTACATAATATGGCAGCTTTTGCATCAAAAGTACAAATAGGAGTTTTCAACTGCTAATCACCACATTATTGTTCAATTGCCTTAGATCAGCAAGATAACCATCTTGTTCTAGTTTATCTGCATGAGCTGCAATATATCGCCATATAATATCAGCTCTATCCGATTGAAAATCCCATGGGGAAACTAATACTAAATCATTGTCTCTTATCCACATTCTTCGCTTTATTTTTCCTCTTATACGACATGTCCTAACCTTTCCGTCAGTACACTTTACAATAATATTATCTCCTCCTACAAGTTTGATAACACGACCTAGTAGCTCACCTTGTCGAGGTAATACTAGTTCCTTTAAATAAGATTCAGTTAATACTTTTCTTTTGCCTATTTTTTAATATTCACCAATATAACATGCGCATAATGAACTTAAAAATATATACCTACTATACATTTAATAGTCTTCTAATTTAGCCTCTTTTGAGTAGACAAAAATAGGTGCAACAAGACAGGTGTTCATTAGAGTAAATCAATTTACACCAGAATTACTATAGTGAATATCTAAATATATATAGACTAGTTAACTAACAGGCTAAGAGATAATACCACACATACAAATCAACAATTAAGGATTACCATTTTTATATAGACTCACATCTATACCATTGTGGCATATTATAGTAACATTACCTATGAAGGTGGATGATTTAGATAGGAATTTCAGCAATGTCTCTTCTATAAATATCTTTGAATTCTCGTGGCTTTGCATCTTTGAATATATCCTTACTACAATATTTCATAGAGTATGCTGCCATCATATCTAAAATTGGTTGTAAAGCCAGACCTTTTTGTGTTAGAGAATACTCTACTCTTATTGGTCTTTCATTAGAGTAAACCTTACGCTTTATTAATCCAAGTCTCTCCATCTCTCTGAGTCTTGTAGATAGAGTTTTGGGATTACTTTTTTCAATTGAGTTTAGTAACTGGTTAAACCTACTTTGTTTACCATTTATCATATTTCTTAAGATTAAAACTGTAAATTTTTTGCCAATGAATTTAAATGTGTAATTAATAGGACAGCACTTCATTTCAATGTTTTTTGATGGATTTATTATTTGTGTGACAGCAGTATTAGAACCAGCTGTGGAAGTAAGTCTACTACTTTCCATAGTTACTATATAAAACACATCTTCTTATATAGTTACCTTTCTATAGTTAGTAACATACTTACCATATCGCAATCTACTATCTGAAAGGTAACTTTCATATTTATATATAATTACTATGATATAGTTACTTATGATAAGATATGTAAATACGATTTCCGATCTTGATGATGATAATGATCGTAATAATTCCAAAAAGAGGAGAAAGTATTCTAACTCACAAATACAAAGTTCTTCTATTATTCCTGCTTCTTCTAATTCCGTATGCTCTATCTGCGGATGTAATCAAACAATTACAGATACTGAATCTGGCGAGATTATATGTAGTAAATGTGGCCAGGTTATTTCAGACAAGATTGAAGAAATATTACCTGAATGGAGGAATTTTGCGTCATCAGATGGGTCTAATGATAAAAGCAGAATAGGTATGTCAACATCCTTAGCTAGACATGACATGGGACTATCAACAATAATCGGAAGAACAGACAGAGATGCTAGTGGACAAAAAATAGACGCAGTAATGCGCTCTACAATGGACAGATTGAGGACATGGGACTTTAGAACACAAACTTACAGTCCTACCGACAGAAGTCTTAGGCAGGCTTTCTTTCAACTTGATGTATTAAAAGACAAACTTGGACTATCAGATCCAGTAGTTGAGAAAGCGGCTTATATCTACAGAAAGGCTCAGGAAAGAGGATTGGTACGAGGTAGAACAATTTCTGGAGTTTTGACTGCTGCTATATATATTGCATGTAGAGAGTTGGGAACTCCAAGAACATTAAAAGATATAGCAGCAGATAGTAACGTTAAACTCAACGAAGTTGCCAGAACCTATAGATTACTGTACTTTGAACTTGATCTTAAAACTCCAATAGTTGATCCTTTGAAATGTATTGCAAAAGTCGCGAACAAGGCTAACCTGAGTGAGAAAACTAAACGACAAGCAGCAGAGATTATGAACAATGTTACTAAAAGAGAGATATCGGCTGGAAAAGATCCAATGGGACTTGCAGCATCCGTACTTTATTTATCATCTTTTAATACTGGAGAGACTATCACTCAGAATAATATTGCATACGCTGCTGGAGTAACAGAAGTGACCCTTAGAAATAGAGTAAAGGATCTAAAGAAACAGAAGGTATTTAAGAACAACAATAATAATATTCAAAATTACTTTACTAATTAGAACAATAATTATATCTCTTGTTCTTTTTGTGATAATGGTGATCAATCAAAGTAAATTAGCTGTGAATGAATTGCATTATACAATCCACCAAAAGGAAAACCATCTTCAAGATATCAGCAGCAATATAGTCATTAGTTGCTTGATCTAGAAGGTACTAGAATAGAGTTGAGGGAGCCTATCTTTGTTGATAGCCAGTTATTGAAGCATTAGAGAATATCATACACAAATAAAAGAATCAGTAAGAAAGATATGCATCTTTGCTCTTGTTATGGTAGCATAATGCTTTAATTTATTTTCGATAACTTGCTTATATCGACATCTTTTAAACAAGTATTGCTATAGCAACCTAATTCCTACCTGGCTAACCTTGACCGTAATACTGTCTCCCACCTTTTCATCCTTGACAAATACTACAAATTCTTAATTTTAGCAATGCCATTTCTTAGTAGACTGATTTCTTTAACATCTATATTAGGAAGAAATTATCGAGGCAAATAAATTTTAAATTTTCATTTCTTGTTCTTCTTACCATGATATCGTTACCATTAATCATAAAAAAAGCCAGCATAGTAGATAGCATCGAAGCCAATAATAAAAAACTTAACGTCTACTATAGGTGGCACACATGTTACTAAAGAGAATAGACATCACATAAGAAATATAATCTTCTTATTGCAGCAAATTACAGAATCCAATATAATCGGTGAATACAAGTTGGAAAACAAGTTAAAAATTCTCGGTTTCGCAGGAAGCCTGAGAGCAGGTTCGTATAACAAGGCGCTTCTACGCGCGGCAGTAGAATTACTGCCGGAGGGTATAAATCTAGAAATCTTTGACCTTCTTGGGATTCCTGCATTTAATCAGGATCTTGAGAGCGATATGCCTACAAAGGTAAAGGAGTTCAAATTGAAAATAAGGGAAGAATCAGATGCTATTCTGATTGCTACTCCGGAGTATAACTTCTCAGTACCTGGAGTGCTAAAGAATGCAATCGATTGGGCGTCAAGACCATATGGTGATAATTCATTTGATGGTAAACCAGTCGCTATCATGAGCGCATCTATTGGGATGCTGGGAGGTGCAAGGGCCCAGTATCATCTCCGTCAGATGTTTGTATTTCTGAACATGTATCCAGTCAACGGGCCAGAGGTCATAGTCACGTTTGCACAGGATAAGTTCGATGCAAATGGCAAGCTAGTTGATGGGAATACCAGAAAGTTCTTGATACAACTACTTCAGAATCTTGCAAACTGGACTAGGAGATTAAGAGGAGAGAAGTATTCTGCTGTGTAGACAACTACGGTTAGTATCCTAACTTTAAATAAATGCACAAAAAAAGTGGAATAGCAATAACATAGAATCCAAGATCTATATTGAACAAAGTACCTTCAGCACAATATATGATTCAATAGTGGAAAAATTAAAGATAATATATATATTTCACGGTGTATGTTCAAATGCTTCTAAGAATATTATCCATACATTACTCCTTCCCTGATTCGGGCTGGACTTTGTCCTTGTCCTTGTTGTTGATCAACAAATGATTGAATTATCTTTTCCATTCTCATTTTTAGACTTGCTCCTTGCTCTCTAAGTTGTTGAGTATCTATTTTCAGGCTTTCATTATTTGTGATTTTACTAAGTGATTCTATTATAATGGCTGCTCCTTCTGGATCAGGTATTCTTCTTGCTGCAGATATGAGTAAAGCTTTAGAAGCAATACCATTTGATAAACAGGAGGATAAAATTCCGCCAGATATTCCTCCTATAAAAGCCGTCGATGGATAAATACTATGACTGTTATCATATTTTTTTTCTTCTTCTTCTTTATTTGTTATGTCGCTGTTATTATTATTATCATCATCAATAAGATTTGCTGCATCTGCTTCTCTACCATCGCTCGACAAGATTATAGGCATTCTTTTTGAATCAGGCAATCCTTCTACAGCAATGCCATCTAATACCATAACTTCATTCACTTTATTATTTAGCGCCCATTTCACAAATGTATCTAAAACAGAATGCATACCTTCAACCATTATGGGTGCTTCACACACAAGCACGCAAATATCACCTTCTTTATTTGAATACAAGCGAAATGGATGCCTTAGCTTTCCTTCCGTGTAAATGACACCAGGTACTATGAACTCAGATTCTACACACGCTATTTGATTCATATGAAGTTTGTTGATTATATAACTAGTACTTATCGATCCCACTAATCCTGCCCCTGGAAAGCCTGCAATGAGAATGGGTGAATTTAATTTTTTCTTTCCTTGCACAACTTTGGCTAAGGGTTTAATCCTAGTTTTACCTTTTGTAATACCATTGTCTATATCAAGATGAGTAGCAATTGCTTTTTCTCTTTTTCTCATTATTCTTGAAGAATCCGATTTATTTTGCTTTGACAATATAGAAACTACTGTCGTAGGCCACATAAAGTTTGCCATGGTTATTTTCAAACAGAATACTTTGCCACGTCTTATGCCTTTATGTTAATCAATTTAGTATCGTTTAGGTAATCATATGTTTTACCGACTAGTCATATCTGAATCATAACTGATTTAATGGAATGCTAAAACTAAACGGCATATCCTTTTCTTTAGCATCGACATTAAATTCAGCTCATATTCTGCCACATGGATTCTATGGTGTTTTTAGAGATAACCAATACTAAACCTGTGTTACATTATATTTGCTGCAAAATATAGAATAATATAGAATAGATATAGTATTAGCTTCATATCATTTTGCATTTATGAGATATACATCATGTTGCTGCGATATCCAGCAATTTACGACAAAGCATTAATTTTTATATTCGGTTTCTTCCTCCTCCTCTGTTTCTAGTTCTTGTTACATCGAGTCATAATTGCATGTCATCACTAGTCTTGAGAATTGTTAGTGTCGTGATTATATTTTGCATAATAAGAATTACTTTTTGCCATGTTGTTTATATTTGTAAGAGTTTTATGGTCATACACTATCTTTCGAACCAATCAGGATTCTAGTTCACAATAGTCACTTCATAAAATACATGAATATCACGTTTAAGTTCATTTGTATTCTTACCATATGGATCTTCTCTAAGGAGGTTTTCTACATTATGGTTTGTGAATGTATTGGTTTATCGTTCTAAATCCTCTACTCATTAGATGTTTTTAGCCAAGGATTATTAGAACCAAGATCGTTTACTCTGCAGTGTGCTCGCTCGTCTATTGTACTGTTGTTGTAGTTGTTATTGTTTTGGTTTAACAGCAAAAACATTGATTAAAGTTACCAAGTTATTGTTGCTTGTGAAATAGCTGGTATTGTATTGATGGTAATAGTATATCTTACTAATTGAAGGAAGAGACCTGCAGATAATTCCTTCTCCAAGCTGAAACTTTCCTGATTATCTTATCTTTGAAATTTAAATATTACACTGTTGTTTGTTACTTTGAGTTCTGAATTTTTTACTTCGAAATGCTCACCTATGTGTTGAACAAATTTTCTAAAAAAGACAGACCATTTTCTCCCCATATCAAATCGTATTGTGTATATGTCAGCATTTTAGTCTTAGACTTTTCCTACTAGATTATAGCATAGTTATTTCAGAAAAATAGCATAACGTGAAGAGAATCTTTACTTATAATGATTATATCCTAGAATTTCAGTTTCATTATTTCATTTTCATAGATTTGGTGTCTTTTTTGAAAGTCTTTGCCATATATTTGTAGGTACGCTTCCATATTCACAGGCTGAACTTCCAACGCCAATAGTGTCAAAAGTTCTCTTACTTCTTTTTCAGAAGTTAATGGAGTATATACAATTGCAGATAGCAAAAGATTAAGCTGATTGCTTAAGCCAATGATATTGGAAGCATGTCCTAAAAATAATTTTGCATCAAGAAGATCTCCTTCTAATGCAGCCAAACAAAAGTCAAATAATAGGTATTGTGCTGGATAAGTGCAACCTATTTTACGTAATTCGTCTAGACGTATAGATGGCTTTATATTTTCATTACTTGAATAGATTCCTTTTATAAATTCAATCAAAAGACTAACAATGTCTCTAAAGCTAATTTTCTGTTCATCTAAACCGACTCTTTCTGCAAGCTTATTATTATTATTCTCTAAAGAAAATTTATCGCCAATTTCTGCTTCAAGTTTATTATTAATAGGAATACTTTCAACTAATTCTAAAATATCGGCTATATTAGGACCGGTATAGGATTTGTTCATCTTATGATGTAATAATATATAGCATATCATCTACATTTAGATTGTTATCATTATTATATTGATACCCATTTAATTAATGCCCTGGAATAATAAACATACAAACTAAAAAATTAAGATTTGTATGAAAGGATAAAATGGTGAATACTTATGGCATTTGTGGTGTATCTAGTATAATGAGAGTCTAGACATAAAACCATGACAATAGCAACGTTTGAACAATTAGGAGTAAGTAGAGAAATAGTCAAAGCACTTAGGGAAATTGGATTTGAAGTACCTTTTCCTATTCAGAAAGAGGCTATACCCCTTATTTTAAAGGGCGTAGACGTTGTAGGCCAGGCGCATACAGGTACTGGCAAGACTGCTGCTTTTTCTCTTCCAATATTACAAAAAATTAGACGAAAAGGTCCAATTCAAGCACTAATACTTGTTCCAACAAGGGAGCTGGCAGTACAAGTAACAAATGAGATTAATAAGTTTGGAAAATATACTGGAATTAGAACTGTTGCCATATATGGAGGACAAAGCATTGGTCTTCAACATCATCAGTTAAGAAGACATGCACAGATAATAGTTGCTACTCCGGGAAGATTAATTGATCACATAAGGCAAGAGTCAATAGACTTGAATAAAGTAAATTTTGTAGTTTTAGATGAAGCCGATAGAATGCTTGATATGGGATTCATTGAAGATATAAAGTTTATACTGTTTTATATAAAGGAAGAAAACAGGCAGACTTGTCTGTTTTCAGCTACTATGCCTCCTCCAATAATAAGATTAGCACAAGAATACATGAAAAAGGATGCTAAAGAAGTACGATTAAACGAACAAGAGTTAAGTCTTGATACTATAGAGCAATCTTATCTTATAGTCCCTGAGAAAGAAAAATTCAGGCATCTTTGTAATTTTATTAAGAATGAAAATAGAGATAAAGAACAAACAATTGTTTTTGCTGCTACCAAACAAAGAACACAAAGACTTGCACAGGAACTAGAAGATGAAGGATTCAGATTAGTTACAATTCATGGTGATCTTTCACAAAAAGAAAGAAATATTGCAATGAGCAGATTTAGAAAAGGCCTTGATAATGTATTGGTAGCAACCGATATTGCTGCAAGAGGTATCGATGTTCCAGCAGTGGGTCATGTAATCAATTATGATGTACCTTATGATCCTATGATTTACTTTCATAGAATTGGAAGAACTGCTAGAGCTGGTGCTACTGGTAAAGCTATATCTTTAGTAATACCGCAGAGAATACAAGACTTTGAAAGGATTCTGAGAAACACCAAACAACCAATACGAAAACTTAATGATGAAATGGGAATATCCATCCCGATTGCTCAACAGGGATCATCGTATGGCAGAGACAGAAAGTTCAGAAGACATGGACAAAGATATAATGGAAATAGACGCCAAAGTGGCACTAGCAACAGTAAGTATAGCCAAAGTAGAAGTCATAATTATGAAAAACTAAGGCATAAGAGTAGCAGTAGTAGTGGTAAACATGATAAAAAATTTAACAAACATACTTGGTATCACTAAAATAAAGATAGAACAATAAATAAAATACATATATAGCAGTTACATTCTTGACCTAGTGTGTATATATTGATATGCACTTAAGATTATAGCTTACGTGACACCCTATACTGACGAGGAATTCCTGTCACGGGTTTTTCCTCCTAAGCAACAACATTAGGAATTTCTTTGTCTTTGAGACTTTTTCTTTCATCAAGCTTTCTCTAGATTTCCTTTATTATTACCTCTTTATGGTATTCTATACGAGTGGGAATAAAGACATCCACCTTTCTAACGCCTGGATAGGATTCTATACCTCCACTAAAAGAAGCTTAAATTGAGATCCTTTTGACGAAATAAGCAAAAGTGGAGATGGTGGACATATTGGAGATATTTTAGATACTCTTGCTACCTATACTGAAAAAGCCTAGGCGAAAAGATTAGGATGTTAATGATATCTAACCATCTAATGATCAAGGTCAAATAGATACTGAAACTAAAAAATTAGAAATTCTATCGTTTATGACATTTTGATATTTTGGCATATGAAAAGATTAGCCAGAAAAGGAATTGATGTTCATGCAACAACCCTAACAACATTGAGAAATAAAAAAATTAAGTTATTCCAGAATCTGGAGTACCTCTTCCACCTCTTTCCATTGACATTCCTGACCCTCCTCCTGTGCTAGATGCAATCTCAGGCTTTCCAAATTGTTCTGATATTCTCTTGTATATATTCAATTCCTGAGTTGATAATGGCCTGATCTTCTTCATAGCTTCCTCAAAGTGACCCATGTATATTTTTAATTCCTGTATACGATTATCTGCTTCTTTTTGGTCTTTATACTTTGATATGTATTCCCGTAAAGCAAGCATAACTGCTGCAGATGATAGTGATGCAATATCAGCACCCGTATATCCTTCTGTATGGTCGGCTAACTGTCCTACATTGACGTCATCTGCCAATGGCTTCTTTCTTGTATGAATTTTTATTATTTGTATTCTTGAATCACGATCAGGTGGTGGAACATAAAGCAATCTATCAAATCTACCCGGTCTTAGCAATGCAGGATCAATAATGTCTGGTCTATTAGTTGCACCAATAACTATTACATTAGTTAATATTTCAAGTCCATCCAATTCAGTCAGAAGTTGACTGATGAGTCTTTCAGTTACGTGAGAATCTCCAAAATCTCCTCCTCTTCTGGGCGCTATAGCATCTATTTCGTCAAAGAATATTATGCAAGGAGCTGCTTGTCTTGCTTTTCTAAATACTTCCCTTACTCCCTTCTCTGACTCACCTACCCATTTTGAGAGCAACTCTGGTCCTTTTATGCTAATAAAGTTAGCTTCACTTTCATTTGCTGCAGCTTTTGCTATCAATGTTTTACCTGTACCTGGAGGGCCATAGAGTAGAATACCTTTTGGAGGAACTGCATCTGCATGGGTAAATAATCTCTGATATTTTAGCGGCCATTCCACCGCTTCTTGAAGTTCTTGTTTTATAGTTGATAATCCACCGATATCTTCCCATTTTACGTCGGGAATCTCTACAAATACTTCTCTCATTGCTGAAGGCTCCATCTCTTTAATTACGTCCATAAAGTCCTGCATGGTGACTATAATTTTCCTTAAAGTGTCTGCAGGTATGCTTTCAGAAGATAGATCAACTTCAGGAAGTACTCTTCTTAGTGCTCTTATTGCAGCTTCTTTAGCAAGTGCCTGTAAATCAGCTCCAACAAATCCATGGGATATATCTGCAAGTTTTTCTAAATTAACATCTTTGGCAATGGGCATTCCTCTTGTATGTATTTGTAAAATTTCTAATCGACCATTTCTGTCCGGAACACCAATTTCAATTTCTCTATCAAATCTTCCAGGACGCCTTAATGCTGGGTCTATAGCATTAATTCTATTTGTAGCACCTATTACTACTACTTTTCCTCTTGCAGACATACCATCCATTAAAGATAGCAGCTGAGCAACTATTCTTCTCTCAACTTCTCCTGATACTTCTTCTCGCTTTGGAGCAATAGAATCAATCTCATCTATAAAAATAATAGATGGTGCGTTATGTTCTGCCTGTTGAAATACGTTTCTTAATTTCTCTTCAGATTCTCCATAGTATTTGCTCATTATTTCAGGACCTCCTATAGTATAGAAGTTAGCATTTGTTTCACTAGCTATGGCCTTTGCCAACAAGGTTTTTCCTGTTCCTGGAGGTCCATGTAGAAGAACACCTTTAGGTGCTTCAACTCCTAACCTTTTGAATAATTCTGGATGTCTTAGAGGCAGCTCTATCATCTCTCTAACTCTTTCAACAGCATCTCCTAGTCCTCCAATATCTTCATATGTAATGGATGGAACTCCACCTTCTTTTGATACCTGTACTGCCTTAGCACTTTCTTCAGAAACTGTAATGTTTGTAGAGTCATTGATTATAACTGGACCAGAAGGATTCGTAGAAATTACTACAAGATCTATTCTTTGACCCATAACATTGAGAGGTATTGTATCACCTTTAATCATCAACTGTCCATTTAGATACTCTGATAGATACTCTTCTGCACCCACTATTCTGAGAGGCTCGGTTGGAGCAAATGTTATACCTTTAGCATCTTTTGATACTACTTTCTTGACTTCTACTTGATCGTTAATTCCAACATCAAGCTTGTTTCTTGTATAACCATCGATACGAATTAAACCCTTTCCTCTATCAGATTCTCTTGCAGGCCAGTTAAGAACACTAGTCTTCTTTCCAAGGGATGATAATTCTAAGGAATCACCACTTGTTATATTTAGGCGTTCAGCTATTTCTGGATCCATCCGGACAATCTTTCTTCCAACATCGCGCTGTTCTGCTTCTGCAACTTTCAGACTTAGTGTTTCTTTTTTGGTACTATGAACATTATTATTATTATCATTGCTGTTTCTAGTGCTAGTATTTCCTGTATTGTTATTAGCTTTATTATCACCAATGTTTGAAGGCATATTTATTCGGTAATTTCTAGCTGCCTATCATGCCACTTAAAGGTTAAAGATTATTTAAGATTAATATTGTTAATACTGCCTGTCAATATTCTTATCTCACCTTATCTATTCTAGATGTTATAGTAATTGCGATAATAAAGAATGCCTATAACCAGCTCTACTTATGAGCTACTGGTTTTCTTGTTGGAGGATCGATAGGAGCTGTTGGTGGCACTACATTAGTATTGATTATGGCTTATTAGTTTGGGAGAAGAATATGGAAAAAGATCCGTGAAGCAATAAATAGAGTAAGAGGCAACCGACAGCAGATGAGATAGAACATTACAGTAAGTAAAAATATGTGTGGATGACTATACTTCAAGATATATCCATATGCATACGCACTCTCTCTCTCTCTCTCTCTCTCTCTCTTATTGTTATATTTCTTTTCATAGTTGTTCTTGTTCTTCTTCTTTTAATAATTCTTATCTAGTTTCAATACAAGGGATAAAATAATACCATTGATGATAAATAAATAATCCATATATTGTATGTGACGTTTCAATATTAGCAACTATGAAAGCATTATTCTATCATAGTCCAAAAGACGTTCAGATAGATGACAAACCTCCTTCCAATATTCAAAATCCAGAAGACGTAAATTATGTGTTATTTCAACTGCCATATGTGGTTCTGACTTGCATCTTTATCACGGAATTGTACCTAGGATGCAACCAGGACAAACGCTAGGACATGAATTTATGGGAATTGTAGTAGAAGAAGCAGGACCAGAAGTACATGAAGTAAAAAGGGGGGTAACTAGTTTAATGGAAAGTAATAAGAATAATAGTATTAATAACAACAAAGAATTGAAATTTACTAAAAACGAAAAGAAATTCCTTTTAGAAAATGAAGCATGCAGAGTTGCTACGACATCATACAATAATACTCCGCACGTTACACCCGTTTCATATATCTATGAAGATGGCTTATTCTTCTTTGCTACAGATTATGATACAAGGAAATACAAGAACCTCAAGGTCAACAAAAATATTGCACTAGTAGTGGATGTTTACAACTCATCAGTTGAAAATAAAGCAGTAGTAATACAAGGTACTGTAGATATTATTGAAAGAGGTGAAGAATTCAAAAAGCTCTATGAAAAATTTGAAAAGAAATTTGAATGGGTAAGAAACGAACCATGGAAAGAAGGAGAAGCTCCATTTATAAAAGTAAAACCCTTTAGTAAGGTAAGCTGGGGATTAGAGGAAGAAGCATAAGACTAGTTATTATTGTAGTACTATTTACTCCTTATCTGGATAGTTGAAAATGCCCTCTTAAGATCATCAAAACCATTATAGGATGAACTTCCACTGTTGCTTTAATCGGAAATAATAGCTCAAGTACCTTTGGATGATATTTGATGCTATTTGTAGTAATCCATATTCACCAAGTCCTATTTCCATTGCTTGGCACAAAATACGCTGCTTCAGCTTTTATATAGAAGAATATGGAGAGCAGAGATCGAAGAAAGCCCGACATGTAAATTTAATTTTTCTTTTTATATTCCTGTAATTATAATATTTTATGCTCCTGCGAATAGAAAATTCATTTTTGCAATTATCCAATAAATTAGGCAAGCCATTCACTGAAGAAGACAAAGAGAGATTGGCTACATCTCTTGAGTTAAATTATCACAATATCCGATCGGTAATTAATTTTTACACAAGAAAATGCTAAAGAACAATCTAAACCAACAATTATTGAATTGGGAAATATTGGCGGAAGATTCTTTGCTTTGAACAGTTATTATAGCAGAGACGAAGTGGTTGACGATATACCCATGTCTATTAGAGAGTTGTTGCCTTCCCAATCTCCTGTTCACATAGACGTAATGGCCACCATTTCACAGTCGCCTGGTAATTCACAAGAAAATTATTTGAAAGTAGGTCAAGTTTATGATGATGGAGATGTCCATTTGCATTATCTTAAGGAGGTTAGACAATAAGATGATCAGGGAATTCGTCCATAGACAATAATGAAAAGGAAAAAATAGTATAACATTATGCGTCTTAGAGCACCTAGCATTCATAAAGTTCTCATCTCCTATAGTTGATACTGAAATCAGATTTGGCGAGATCCATTACAGATAGGAGTTATGTTATACATAGAAAATACAGACTGGTAAGTAACAGTTGTATTCAAAAGTGATTATTTCTCTCTCGCTCTCTCTTGTTCTCTGATTTCAACTCATTGCAGGTGTTTGCTCTACTTTTAAATAATTATAGAGCAGCTGTCAATAAAATGACAACTATTGTGCCCCTTTCTGATGGATGTACTGAATAAAAATATGGTATAATTCCTATATTAAATCGGATAGTTATCCTATCTCACTCTCCTGTAGGAATAAGTCCTGTGTTAAATATTTTCCCGGATATTAGACCGTCTGGTTCTCCTGAAGTTAGAGCATGAGAAACTGTATCTCTATTTATCCAAGTCACTGTTTGTCCAGGGAGCATTATGACAAACCGAGGCTCAAAATTTTTCTTCATACTTCCACGTCGGGGAATAATTATGACCTTGTCTTCCAATTTATCATGAGATAACATTAACTATCACATCTTCTTCTTTTATTAGAGTATATATCCAATAATAAATAAAAATAAAAGATGTCCTATAGATATATGCGCTTCCAGAGTAATTGATAACATGCACTATGAGGTTAGTGTGTCAAGTTAATTATCCATTGTGTAGAAGATACAAGGGGAATTTACATGTGGGCTTTGAGACAAAGCGTAATAGAACTATTAGCTACTAATGCATAATTGTGCTGTCATATTCCCAGTAGTGATTCAGTTATAATCTCCTACATTCAAGAAGTATCATTTCCAACGTATACTCATGTTCTCTGTGGTGCGACAGGCTATTTTTGTAACTAGCGTGTATCGACTACTGCTTACTTGTGTATGTCCTATAGTATATTTTGAATTCTAATATCACTTCAAATTCGTACCCAGATTTTCTAATTGTAATAATTTTCTGTCCATTTACGAGGAAGAAAACATTTTTAGATCAGGATAATATTAAATACAATAAAAATTATCTTCTAAAAATGAAAGCTGCTATTTTTGAAAAACCAGGTTTAGAAAATTTAGAGATAAAAGAATATCCAGACCCGGAATTAACAGATCAAGAAATACTAATAAGAGTTAAAGTGGCTGGTATAAACCCAATAGACTATTTTGTAGTTTCTGGAAAACACGGAATAAAGTCTGCGCCACGCCTTGAAGTAAAACCACTACCACATATACCAGGAGCAGAAATAAGCGGAGTAGTTGAGAGAGTAGGAAATAATGTAAACAGAGTAAATGAAGGTGATAGAGTAGTCGTATACAGCAGACTATTTGATGGTTCATGTGATTTATGTCTGAATAGCTCTGAAATGCTCTGCAAAAATGGAGGATTAATTAGCGTCGTCAGTAATGGCGGCTTTGCAGAATATATTACAGTTCCACAACAGAATGTCTTTAAAATACCAGATGATATGGATTGGGATATGGCTGCAAGTTTATCCGTGACTGCATTAACACCATTTCATGCGTTAAAGGAAACTTCTCTAAAAATAAATGAGTCATTGTTGGTCTTTGGTGCATCAGGGAATACAGGTATGCTAGCAATTCAATTTGCTAAGAAAATGGGAGCAAAGGTTATTGCAGTTACTAGTAAGAACTGGATAAAAGAATTTGGAGCAGATCATATCACCACTTTTGACAAAGTGATAGAAGAAGTCAAGGAATTTACTCAAGGTAATATGGCAGTAGTCGTTTTAAACACACTAGGTGCTGACACATGGCAGAAGAGTTTGGATGCTGTTGCTATTAACGGAAGATGGGTTACATTTGGAGTGCTGACCGGTGCCGAGGTCAAATTGAATCTTCAATCATTGTATAGTAAACAAATAAAGTTAATAGGCACCACTGGAGGTAGTAGAAAAGAATTCAAAGAAATTATCGATAATTCCAAAGGATTGAAAATTAAAGTATGGAAAAAATTCAAACTTGAAGAAGCTAGAGAAGCTTTACAAGCATTATTTGAAAAAGAAAGAGAAGGCAGAATTTTGTTAAACATTAGTTAGCATAAGATGTTCTTTAAATTGAGTTTATGACAGTTGCAGATAGAACATCAATTTCAATCAATATATATATACTGTGAATCTATCTATACATTAGTAAAAGAGAAGAATAAAACATCTAACAACAAATTATCTAATCAAGTGACATTTCATCTATTGAGTGTTATTAAATTAAATAGCATAACATATTATAATATTCCATGCTATAATACATTGCTGGATTATGTCTGATCCTAAAGATATTCTCTCTAGAATCTTTCAAAAAGACGATAATACCTCTCCTAGCCAACTACTATATCCAAAAAAAGAAGAAAAGGAAGAAGATGTATTAATTCCTGAGATAGACGATGTCCTACAAACCAATATCTTTAACGTTATGATCAATAGAAGGTCACAAAGAAAATTTGAAAGTAATAAGCAGGTAGAAGAATGGAAAATTGAAATGATATTTGCTGCAGCAGATACTGCTCCTACTGCTGGAGGCTTTCAAGGTTTTGAGATCTATCATGTAAAAAGCCAAGAAATCAAATTGAAGCTTGTCCAAGCAGCTAACAAACAGCCATATGTAAATGCTCCAGTAGTTTTAGTTTTTTGTATGAATCCAACAAGAGTAGAAATGAATTTTCCGCAGCATATCCTAAGGAAATTTTCTATGCAAGACGCTACTCTTGCAGCGGCATACTCTCAGCTTGCAGCACATGCCTTAGGTTTAAGTTCTGTATGGATAGGTATGATAGACGAAGAAAAAGTTATGCAAGCTCTAGGGATAAATCTTGTACCTTCATCAATTCTTTGCTTAGGATATCCCCAGAAGTTACTTCAACCTAAGCCAAAGAGAAATCTATTAGAATTAATCCATGATGTTTAATTATTAAATTTCAGTAATTTTCAGTATTAATAGTAGTTATCCAAAGAGGTCTGAATGCAAAGCTATCTATATATTTATTGATACAAAGTACATTCCAGCAGAAAGAACGTTAACTATCTATTGCCTAATCAAGACAATTGACTTTAAAAGATCCTTTGAATAGTCAAGTTGCAAAACCATTGATTTATTGTTTCATTTACTTTAAAAATTGCAATAAACAAATGATGAGGAAAATTATCGAAATATCTTCGTTAGAAGTTGATGCAGATGACATTATTAGAAAAGAAACTTACCGATTCTATGCTTTTAATGTTATCTCTGTAAGTTTAGACTTGAACAAAACTGTTTTGAAACAAGGCGACCAACGTCTCTCAAATCACCACTTGAGCAATCCAACCATACTTTACTGTCTGTCTTACATTACACCGACCTGCTATTTGTGCTGATCTCTTATACTGCGGAATAGAGTAATTATTGCTGTAAACTCAAAAGAGTGATTAAGAGATGGCACACTACTAACATTCACCAATCTTATCTAATAGAACTTTTTATTTTGCGCACCTGCTGCTTGGTTGCGGGTAAATACATCACTATTATTTTACACTAATTATGGCTTTTATTAATATCACAATAACTATACTAATTGTATTGGTTAATACTGTGGTTATCCATACCAAATAGTGGGATTAACTACTTTTCGTTTATATATTACTTAAACATATTGTGCTTACGTTTATTATTTCTATACATGGCTTTTAGGGTCTAAAACCTTCTGTTCCTTCTTCTTCTGCTAGTGACTGCAATATTCTAGCGTTAATATCATCCATATTCAAGTTTTTCTTAAGATAGGTTGTAAAATTAGTAGGAGTAATAATTCCTAATGTTCTATTTCCATTTTCCATTACAACAAGTAAATGCCGCACTTTATTTTGAATCATTACATCAGCAGCCGCTTCAACTGATGAATTAGCATCAATAGTGACAAGAGGAGATGACATAATATGATGTATTATGACAGTACTGCTGCTTGCCTCATTAACACATACTTGTCTAACTAAATCACGCTCTGTTATTATTCCTATAGGTTTATCTGCTCTATCAATAACTACTAATGAACTTACATTCTTATCTGCCATTTTCTTTGCTGCTTCTTGTGCTGTATTAGACGGATCTATGGTCTCTAATTTTTGAGTCATTATCTCACTTATCGATGTTGGCATAGTAACTACACTTGGCTTTTATTGTATTATAAAATAGCGGTAATTTATGTAATGCCGAGAAAAAATATATATCTTATGATAAAAAAGAGTCAGCAGATGTTTTGAATCTCTGGTTATTGACACTTGTTATCAAGAGGAATAGCAGTGGCTTTCTTAAAGCAGCTAACAGTAGATAATGGGGTATATGCCTAATGCCTTATCTCACTATTTTGAAAGACTAGAGTGCAATTTCTTCTAGTTAAAATAAAAAATTTGATAAATTGAAGGTAAAATTGCAAGAGATCCCACGATGACAGATCAAGGAAGTGGGCACTTGATACATCATCATAACACTTCCAAACTAAGATTCAACTAACTATTGCTGCTGATGCTGATAGTTACCACTGATGTGCTTGAACTTATGTTCTGCCATAATCTAGACATCCTATATATTAACTATCCATCCATCAGCGAAAAGTTATTTAATCAATGCAGGACATATGGAATAATATACAATTATCATGACAACTTATCAAAGTTTAACAAGCTTCGGTCCTCTTCCCATCAGAATACTAGCAGGAATTACCTTTATAATACATGGTTTACCTAAACTTTTAGACATATCAGGTACTGAAGGTTTTTTTGCAAGTACAGGACTACCAGCTGAACTCGCTCTTCCAGTGGGACTTTTAGAAGTAATTGGTGGTATTGCTCTTCTTGTAGGAGTATTAACAAGAATAACAGCAGGTCTCTTTATAATAGAAATGATTGGAGCTACACTTAATGTTAAATTGTCTAAGGGTTTTGCAGGTGGATATGAGTTAGATCTACTAGTAATAGCAATTTCAATCAGTCTCCTATTGACTGGTCCAGGAAGAGTATCTATAGAATGGGACTTGTTAAAGCGAGAATTAATTCCAAAAGGCAGGGATATAGTGCTCCAGCGACAACAACAACAACAGCAGCAGCAGCAATAATAGCATCTGAAACTATGAAATCAACTGATAATTGTTTTATTTTACAAAGGCTCTGTTAACTTAACGAAAAATCCAAAGCTAAAGACATCGTATTTCTTGCATTGACACTTACGAAAAGAAATAGAACATCTGCAAAGGATATTGGTTATGTTTTATGTTTTATACCTATGTACTTTCTTGGTCTTCTTTCTTATCGTAATACTGCGAAAGCCTTATCCAGATTTATAAAAAGAAGTCATGTATTTAGTTGGAAAGGAATGCAGAGAAATATCGACCAGAAAAAATATTCTATAAGAAAAAATATTCTATAAGAGAATGAAAATATATCTAAATTTATAATTGATGAAACTCAAATTAAAGTAGGAGGAAAAGATTACTTTTGGCTGTGGGTTGTTGCCATTGAGCCCAAAGATAAGGACATTTTTCATATTCATGTTTCATCAGAAAGAAACACATGTTTGTTGCAGAACGTTTTCTGCATTCTTCTTTAGTAAAGAAGTATGGAAAACACCCTGTTTCTTCTGATGGTGGTGGGGAGTGACATAGTATACATCACAAGCATGTAAATCCCTGCAAATAAAACATCATCATCTTATTCATCATATGACGGAAGTATCATTGAGCGAAGAATTCAATACATAAAGAAGGACAGAACAGAAGGTTTCGATGATTATTTTTCATGCAGAAAAGAGAAGTGTAGACTAGAGCATATTATCAACTGATTCAATCTTTTTGTAGACTATCATAATAAAGAGGTGATTGCTTAAGTTAAGAGCCTTTACAAGGGAGGTATATTGAGTATGATAGACTAAAGCAGTCATTACAATCAGTACCATCATTATTTCTAGGAGAAGATGATCGTTTCGTTTTAGATGGGTATAATGGATCCAGCCTTAGCTTATAGAGAATAATAATATTGGCTAGAATTTAGCTTAGGATAACAGAGCTGATCATAAACAAACATGGTCTAGAAATATTCATCAATTCATATATATTTACCTTGGAAATAGTTCGATAATCCAAATCATTATTATCATTCTTTTGCTAAATAGTTTAAAGTTTCTAAACAGAAATTAGGAGCTGATCAACTAGATATTAAGTTGATTGACAGAGAAAGAAGAAGAGGAGAAGTAGACTTAATAAAGCATATAGTATAGAAATGGATGGAGTATTGATAAAGACTGTATATCGTAGAAACGATGGTTAAGATGAATTGTAATTACACTCATAAAACGCAGCAATAGTGTTAAAGAAAAAGAAACTAAGAATAACAAGAAGAAGAA
>DASQRW010000242.1:0-11722 GCA_035642715.1 Nitrososphaeraceae archaeon
TTCCCTTTATAAACCATGATTATTTATAGCAGAAGACAAAAATTGCAAATTACAAAAGATATAAAAAAAGCAATTATCATTATAGTGTCAAGCAACCTATCTAATCAGTAAAATGAAGCACTGTCAAGTATTCGGTTGATCGAACACATCAGATCATTTGAATAAAGTGTCCAAGCCAAGTGACGTAAGTAAGCAAGGTATTAGTTACTGGATAGTAGGACCCTAATTGTGATTATTCTTCCTCCACTTGGATTTTAAATGTAACTGAATTGTCAGTATTATCAAAGCTATATTTTCTCAATTTTAGATCTTCAAAAACATGTTTAAAAAGCCTATCAAAATACATAGACCATCTTTTGCCCATATCATGCTGTATTACAAATGTATGTGTGCGATTATCTCCAATATCTTCATCACGTCTGTATGGAAATCCAGACACTCTTAGCCATGATTCAATTGTATCTAAGAACGATGATAAAGTATATTCTTTTCTAAGCAAAAGAGTCATATCCTTAATTTCATTTTTTGCAATATGTTTTGATAAATCTTGTACTTCTTCCTCGCCAAGTCCCTCCATAAGTCTAATCAGCAAAGATTTGGGAAAAGAGACCATGCCAGCCCTACCGGCATAAGTATCATATTCTACATGTGATTGAAATATCTGGCTTGCCAATGTGTTTAGGCTGATTCTTTTCTGATTAGATTCATTCCTTAATTGATTAAGTATCTCATTATCAAACCTAAGAGTAACGCTACCACTCGATGGCTTTTTCTCGGTACTTAGAGCTTGCATAATCTTATCATATAACCTTAAATATGTGATATAAAAATGTTGTGTGCATTGCAATCATTTGATTGCATTATACGCATATTATTGCAAAGCAGATTAGCTATAGTTATGTATAAATTCTTATCTAACTGGAATCTTTACTTGCATTAAATTCATCATACATAAGAAGTAGGCTGTGTTTTAGAATGTCAAGCGGTATAATTTAATGCAGTTTGATAATAAAGCTACAAATCAAATGATGATACAAGTAGTCGATGATGAATTTGATATACTCAATGTTATCAAATTATATCTTCGACGAGTTGGTTTGAATGTATTTGGATTTACAGATCCTAATTTGGCATTAGAGCATTTTCGGATTAATTGCAAAGATTACATTTTAGTTGTTTCTGATATTAGAATGCCAGGTATGAATGGATTTGAATTTGTAAGAAAAGTAAAAGAGATAAGCCCTGCAATCAAGGTCTTGATTATGTCAGCTTTTGAAGTCAATAGTACTGAATTATCAATAGGTTTAGGAGGAGCTAAGATAGAGGGCTTTATTCAAAAGCCAATATCTTTACGTAAATTGAGCAGTATAGTTCAAAAACAATTAGAAATAAAAACATTGTCCTCGTAATAGAGCAATCAATCCATCCATGAGATACCACTTGAAGATACTTGTAAGAAAAGGAACGTTTGAGCTCGGCAATGGAATAACACCATAAGATATTTTCTCTTATCATTGTATTTTGTATTAGTAAGAACACCATCTAAATCAGGAGTCTCTCTTTCTATAATTCTGCATACATGGTCTATCCTCCTCTGACCAATATTTTCAGACACTTTTGAAAGAACAGACCATCGTGCTTCTTTTGGAATAAAGAAGTAGTGTCTGTTCTTATTCTCATAAGCTTCTTTCTCACTTTTTCTTCCTTTTATTATAGCTTTTCAGCATTCTCTTCAAATGTATCGTTTAGCCTCTTTAAGAACAATAATGTCATGATTAGCTGACGATAATCACTTGGATCTAAAGAACCATACTTTTTTATCTTATAATCAGTATCCAATTTGGATGTTATTTAGTATTACAGTTCTTACAAACAGATAACCTTTGTTTGATTGTATTGTAGCAATAGTAAGTATGGCATCGTGTATGTATGTGTGTGTATATATATATATGTATATATATATTAAACAGCAATAATGAAACTTTACTGGCCCTGTTCATTTAACAATTCTTCGTTTTATTATGAGCTCTCTGTTATGCATATCTACAAATAAAATTAACCACTTCACTATGTGCTCCAGTTTGCAGTTAATTCTTGTACAAGGAAAATAATCATCAAAACATTCAGTTCTATCCTTTATGTACTGTATCGTCCTTTCTATGAAGCTTTTTTCAATCGAGGAATGATTGTGATGTTCAATGTTTAGAAATCTACATGCCTGTGGGTACCAAGTACCACCGTCTGTTGAAATATTGTGCTTTCCATATCTTCTAATCAGTGATTTTATAAACTGTTCAGCAACTAGCATACTTCTCTCTATAGAGAGGCGAATGCCTAGAATCATCTTATTCATTGGCTCAATCGCAACCCATAACCATACATAATCACTACCTGCTTTAATCAATGTCTCATCAATTATGAATTCAGATATTGTCCTTCTAGCCTGAAATATCCTCTTTGGTTTATATCGTTGAATCCAATTCCAGATAGAGACATGATTTCTTTTGATACGTACGGCAGTTAACCTTTCGGACGTTTTCCTGAGTGATAGCCCTGAAGAGTATAGCTGCAATGCGTAATAAACATACTTTGAAGAGGTCCTTCTTCTTTCCTTGAATATAGCCGTTATGGGTATAATAGGATGTTTTTAGCTATAGCTCTATCCGTTAACTGAACAGTGCCAACTTTACTAAAGTGAATATTTAAATAATCTAATTAACTGTCCCAAATATGAACAATAAGGCAAAATTGTTAGTTTTGCCAATTATTATACAGATTGCAGTCTTAGCTGTTATGATTGTTAGTGCGTCTCCCTTAGTTTTGTATCAACAACAAAGTATAGCACAACAGCAACAACAATCACAATCTAACCAAACATCATCTATGGTAAAACAACAGCAGCCTAGTTTACCAGGCACATCCTTTGAGATCGATAATATGACATTTTCTCATCATGTGACTTCTGTTAATGGTATTCAAATGCACTATGTCATTGGAGGACATGGTGATCCTGTAGTTTTGTTGCATGGTTGGCCAGAAACATGGTATGCATGGCATCGTGTAATGCCAGCCTTAGCTAAGAACTATACTGTTATTGCACCTGATCTTCGAGGCCTTGGAGACTCTTCAAAACCACTAACTGGTTATGATGGTAAGACCTTAGCTGAAGACATACATCAACTAGTTACTCAGCTAGGATTTAAAACAATTTTACTGGTGGGTCACGATTGGGGAACACAGGTAGCCTACTCTTACGCAGCTGCACATTCTACGGAAGTAAAGAGGCTAGCAGTAATGGAATTAACGATTCCCGGTTTCGCACCTCCCGGAAGACCGCCGCTATGGTGGGGCATATTCCATCAAACACCCGACGTACCAGAAGCCCTTGTACAAGGAAAAGAGATGATGTATTTACCATGGTTTTATCATAATCTTGCGTATAATCCAGCTGCGATAACGCAGGCAGATATCAATGAATATGTTAGCCATTACTCGGCTCCAGGTGGGATGCGTGCAGGATTTGAGTATTATCGGGCTTTTCCACAGGATGCAATTCAAAATATGAATTATTCTAAGACCAAGCTTACAATGCCAGTATTGGCGCTAGGAGGAGGATATATTCCAACGTTCGGAGGTAATATTACTATGCCTACTATCATATATGGGATGAAAATATTAGCTCAAAATGTTCAGGGTATTACGGTTCCAAATTCAGGTCATTTTATTCCAGAAGAGCAGCCAGATGTCGTAGTAAAACTACTTAACAATTTCTTTAGTGGCAATTCTACTACATCTAGCAAATGAGAACTAGCCTATAATTCTGCAATTGTATTATCACATTACATCTATCTGCACAATGACTATGTTGCGTCCTGGTACAGTTATGGTAAAACCTTGTAAAGAATGCTTCCAGTGTGATAATATGGATTGTAATTGTCCTAGATCAATTGGATGAGACAACTACCATGTACCCAGAGCAGCTAAGAGATGCACATATGAGCATACTAGAGGCTTTAGAATCTTAGAAGTATTATCATGTTTACTTCTTTTGGAGATCGTTTCATAATATAAAGGATGTTAAAGCAAGATAAAACCATTTTCAATGTCCAGGACCAATAATGTAAGAATTGTCTTAATCCACCTTGATTTCATGGAAATCAATCGCCACAATGACACTGTCGAAGACTGGCTGACCGTCTGGCCGGCAGCGATAGACTCTGCGACGGGTCGGAATGACCAGTCCTGAAAATTTCTTATGCTCTGATGCATAGTTAGCCGAAGGAGCGCCTCCGAGGACATCTACATTGTAATCCTGTCGCCTCAGTAAACCCTCCTTGTCAAAGTAAAAAACCTGCTCCGTGCTGTGGGTCGCAATCTCCGGCGGGAATGTCACTTTGAGCCGACGCCATACGTCGCCCTGTTCATGCCATGGTTCAATCTCTTCTGTCCGAACATTCGGCAGCTTGAGCAGGAAAGGTGACGTCAAATACGTCCACATCGCATAACCGCTAAAATAGACTAGATGTAGGTTGTCCCACTTAGTCTCTACAGCATGCCCTTTGAATGCGGCTCGTGGATTGTCGCGGCTCTCAATAATCTTTCCATCTATTGTCTCGATTGTCGTTCGGCTTGGCGTATAGATGCTGCGTAGTTCCGATGAGATAAAGACGGCGTACTGCCGATGGCAATCTACTTCGACTACCAGGTTGTCGAGAATTCCGTCCTTTCCTTTTACAGCCCATAAAACTCCGCCGACAGATGCATTCGCCGTGAGTTTAGAGAGGTGCTGCCAACGATCCCACCCACCGTGTGCAGCGAGTACAAGATCTAATAGATTATTCATACGATATGGTTTAATCGGTCGTTATTAAATTGGTGAGTAATTGTCTGCTTACTGGATCTGGTAGGTCATACCTACTAAGTTAGGAACTACTACTGTACTTAAGTAATGGGCTTGCTAAATCTACATACATTAGATGCAATGGGAATTGATAGCTTTGCAGCCTATGATATTGCCTTAAACAATTATGACTTTGATAGAATAGTTGCTGGGGTCATCACTACTAATATTGTTCTAGTCCATGGTGCATGGGCTGATGGATCTTCATGGAGTAAAGTAATTCCAATTTTAAAGAATGCATGACATAACGTTATCGCAGTACAACTGGCATTGCATTCACTGGGAGATGATATTGCTACGGTTAAGCGAGCAATAAACCAGATAGGTGAACCGGTAACTCTCGTAGGACATTCCTATGGTAGACATGTGATCACTAATGCTGGTTATAATAATCCCAATGTCATAGGACTAGTTCATGTCGCTGCCTTTGCTTCTGATGAGGGCCAGTCACTTTCGAATCTCATTGACTTAACAAAGTTGCCGAAAGATCTTTTGATTTTCGATAATGGAGGATTTTCTTACATAAACCCATCTATGTTCCATGTAGCCTTTGCTCAAGATGTGGATCCTATAGAGGCTGACGTTATGGCAATTGTGCAGAATACAGTTGCATAGTAAGTATAAGATCAACTACTTCTAATGCCACACATCCCAGTACTATTAACGCAATGATCGCTAATGTCTTTTGCATTATTCCGATATCATTTGCTAGAGATAAAGTGTATAAGTATTACCTCTTAGATTTTTTGAGAATCCATCAATCTGAAAAGATATACCAGTAGGTTGTTGTTGTGCCATTGCAGTATGATTTTGGTTTAATACTAATGTAAAAGCAAACAATATGCTGGTCGCAATAATACCAATGATGAGAAACGTTATTGCAGTCACATGATGTGAAGCTGGAATGTGGATTTATCTTTCCCATCTATTAGATAGTTTAGTCGTCGGTTTGTAATTAGTATATCGATAACAACTACCTGAAATTTAGGTCATTGTATATTTTTATAATATATGCTTAGCTCCATCTAGTTACCAGTTGTAAGTACAGCTCTAAACCTAGCTTTACCATTCATCATATGATCATATGCCTCTGCTGCGCGTTCTAATGGAAAGACTTCATTCATAGACCTTACACCAGAGAGAACACTAAATGAGAGTGTGTCTTGCGAGTCGATTGACGTACCAGATGGCCAGCCTATCAATGATCGACGTCCTAATATCATTAGAAATGAAGGCACTTGAATTGGCTCATCAGATGCTCCAATTATGACAAGCTTTCCATTGACTGCAAGACCTCCAAGAATTTCAGTCATTGCCTTTCCACTTGGGACAGTTGCAAGTATCACTTTAGCTCCTCCCAGCTTGTTAAGTTCTTCGACTGCGTTCTGTGACCGGTTATCAATGTATTGTCTTGCACCCAGATTCTTCGCCAATTCCTCTTCTTTATCTCTTGCTCGTCCAATGGCAACAGTATTAAAACCCATCTTGGCAGCAAACTGAATTCCAAGATGTCCAAGTCCTCCCACTCCAAAAATAGCAACTACATCGCCTACACGTGCTCCACTATTCCGAAGAGCATTATATGTAGTAATACCAGCACACATAAGAGGTGCGGCTTCTATAGGAGAAAGCTGCTCGGGGATTAATGCTAGAGCTTCATTAGGTGCAATCATATAATCTGCATAGCCACCATCGTATGAGATACCAGGTACTTGTGCGTATTTACAAGTAACAAAATCTCCGCGCCTACAGGATTCACAATGGCCACAATGACCTCCATGCCAGCCAACAGCTACTCTCTGTCTAGGTTCCCATTGAGTGACGTCTTTGCCTACTTTGTCTATAACCCCTGCAATCTCATGGCCAGGAACCCTTGGATATTGGATGCCTGGGAATAGTCCTTCTTTAGTAAAGGAATCACTATGGCATACGCCGCATGCTTGTACCTTGATACGAACTTGTGTAGCACTAGGTTCTGGAATATCTCTGTCCACAATTTCAAAAGGGCCATTAGCTTTAGAAACTTGAACTGAACGCATATACCATCAATCATATGATGCCTATATAAAACAATATGATCTACAATTATCATGTTATAATCGCATAATTTATGAAATCTAACGGCTCTGCTAGTTATTGAAAGTGACAAGTTACGTTCTTCACAAAGGTAGTATAGTCTATCAAAATCTGAAGTTAATGCCATTATATCATAGCAGCTGGGACATTCTATTTCTATATATGGTATTGTGTTTTGAGCTATAATCAAAATTGAACGATTCATTTTTAGATAGTGGCATCTGGGTCTTAGATACTTGATTCGGCAACACTAAATAATGATCTACCACAAATGTTGCTAGGGAGAACCCTTGCTAGGTATGAAATGGTTTTCCCGATAAAGTCAGTCATACCTCAAGAGCCCCCATTTTATAGATTCTGTCTTATATCATATACTATTCTATTAGGCAAAACGGCAGAGGAATTATAATCAGAGTAAAAAGAAAAACACTATACTGTATATTTATATATTTATAAAAGAACCTCCCATTGCGACCAGATAAGCTAATATTCCAATGAACACTCTTCTAGGTAACCTCCTTATAATATTTGGATCTAAATTTTTATCTACTAGTCTACAATGATCTGTAGCTTATCTCCATTGAATATAAAGCAAAAAAGCTATTACAGCTGAATTACCGCCATAAATAAAAACTGAGATTTGTTGATCCATATATTCACCTAATAAGGATGTAGAAAAGGGTAAAAAAGAGACTGCCATCAAAAACATGATATTTGTCCAAACAAGAACTCCATCTGAATGCTTAATTTAATGAAACTGTCTGTGATGTCCTCTCCAGTATATTGCCAATATTATAAAACTAATAACATAGCTGAATATTTTCGGCCACAAATCCAATAGTCTCTTAGGAAGTTCTGCTCCCCCACAACGTCAGGCTCATATGATGATATTTGTGGAACTGTAATTTCCAAAACTAGCAAGGTCATAACAATAGAAAATATACCATCCGTCAGGGCTTCTAATCTACTCTTGCTAATGCGTGTTTCCTCATCCATATAGCAACTTAAAGATGGATAGCTGGCAAACTACTAAAATTTATAGTCGACTTTTGGTGCTTATGACTTGGATGGGTAAAACGTGTTGCTTAATTCAAGCATATTGGAGAGCACATAGTTAAACATGGTGATAAGGTCGTAGTATATTCATTCCTTTACAACAAAGACGGAGAGCATCAAATCGGCAACGAAGATCTGGTCTATTGTGATTGTCATGATAATCTGTCGTCCAGGGATAAAGGCTAAATCATGGTCTGCTATATTTTTTAAAAAGGGTCCGTTACTTTCATGGATATTAGATCTCATTCAATCCCACCAGGTTCCTTTTTTTTAGAACTTCTGTTTCATTCGTATACCTAATACTGTAAGATCACTATCCTCTGAGCAGCAGGATTTAAGATTATAGAAATTTTATTATCTCAGGATCTTTCAATCTCTAACTTCTTACTAAGGTGTCTGTAAGAGTCTTCTGGGGAGATTAGAAATTGATTAAAGTAAAATTTATCAAGTTCGTTCATTGAATCTGGTACAATAAATTGTATAGTGTTAGACTTTTTGTATATTTAGGAGATTCGGGAACTGCTCCCTAAGGGGATCTCTTATATTACTCTAATCGACACCGCCCTTGCCATTAGGATTAATATAGTTATTATGGTAATCTTCCACAATTTATCAAAGAAGAAGTTAATTAGGACGCGCGTGACTAGTACAACCATTATCATAAGAAATGATATCCAAAGTTCTTATTGCTATGGATGGCTCAGAGTCGTTGTTAAAGGCCTATCACGATGCATCTTTTTTACCCAAACAATGTGACGAGATAAGAGATGCAGTATTCAAGGCAATAGAGGATGGATTGCAGCACTTACTATTCTATCCTTTCTGCTTGACAGAAAATCGTCAACTATCTATTATACCAATGGATGACATTCCGTATGCAAAATTAATACCTGAATCTTCAACAGGAACAAAAATCGAGTTCGACCCTATCCAGCTAAAGACAAGGCTCTCTGTTTCATTGGCTCATAAGACGGGCCGAACATTGTTTCCCAATTCTGGCTCGACTATTCGTAACAGGCTCAAAATGTCAAAGTACAATTCCTCAGATTATCTTCGAAAGATCCGAGCGATGATTTGCTCGTCGCATATCCTCCTTTGACAAGGAGGCACTCACGGAAGCAAAGAGACTGGTCAACCGAGCATCCCGCCTTCCTGATGATGCACAACTTGTTGCTGCTGAGACAGCCTTTTTTCGAATGTTAACTCGACCCAATACCCAAGCGCGCTTATCCAAGCTCATGTCACGGGGCTTACAGCAACGAGGCGACTTCGAACTTGGTCAGTACCTAGGCATAGAATAGCTCCAGATTGTTTAGGTATTTAACTTCTAGTTCCTCTGCTATAACATCTACCCGGTTTAGTGGGTATCATGTGTAACCACTAACTTGAGGACTTACAGTAGGTAACATGGTTACCAATTGGTAACTTCTTAATTTAATAATATATGAATGAATTGATCACCTATGAATACTAACGACATAATGTCCCAAATTGAAATGAATAAGGCTATTATTCAACACTACTTTGACGCATACAATAACAAAAATGAAACAATATTTGATGAAATAATATCCTCTGATTACATCGACCATGGCCAATCTGCTTATATGGGCTCGCCTGGAAGAGGAATTGATGGAGCAAAAAATGACCTTAGGTATTCTTTGGATAAATTAGATGACTTGAATTATGTGGTAGAGGACATGATTGCATCGCCAGCCTATCCGGATCTTGTAGGCACATATTGGAAGGGAACATTGATACCAAAAGCAACCTCAAACAATCAACAAGCAGAAAAAATAATTAACTACAGGGGCATAAGTATATACCGCATTCAAAATAATAAAATGGTAGAAACCTGGCATGTAGTTGATGGATTGCCATCAAAATTTTAAAAAAGAGAGCAGAAGTAGATGAGTATCAAGATCAAAGAAGCCAACCGAGTCGGGATTCACTACTGTCCGGCCTCAGGGGGCTTTCTATCATAAAGAGATAGGAGAGGAGTTCCTACTTCCCTATGACGTAGCTCGCAATGCCAAGTCATCTGATGATGTCCCACTGTCCTTCCTGCAAACTACATATGAAGCTGCGGCCATATGTGCAAAATGGGATCGACATGCACTGGAACGTCAGTAGGTGAATACTAGGTTTCATAGTTTTGAACTGGTACAGGATGAGATATTGGAACCCACCTAGTTACATTTCAATTGTCCCCTAGTCTATTACAAATCAATTTTCGTGATCTGAAAGACTAAAGTAATATTGATCTGAGCGATATGCAATCAATCATTGATCTTATAACAAACCAACTTGTTGGTGTCTGTGGCAACATCTTTAAATCTTTAGACCGGACCATAAGAAGAAGAAGATGACATCTAAATATGAGTAGTAGAAAAGCAAAAAATACAAAACTTTCATTACCTGTAGATGAGTCCAGAGATCATATTCAGGGATCTGTAACTGCACCTGTAACTTTGGTAGAATATGGAGACTATGAATGTCCATATTGTGCCCAAGCATATTTGATCACAAAAGAAATTCAAGAACGTTTAGGAGATAAATTGTGTTTTGTATTCCGTAACTTCCCAATCACCAAAATCCGTCCTCATGCATATGAAACTGCATTAGCAGCAGAAGCTGCTGCTGCCCAAGGTAAATTCTGGGATATGTATGATTCTTTATTCAAACATGGTCAGGCAGCTACTAATGATAGTCTAAGGCGGTCTGCCGCTAGCTTGGGGCTAAATCTTACCAGATTCGATAGTGAATTTCACGACCGAGTGTATAGCAACCACATAGACGAGGATATACAAAGTGGTAATAGTAGCGGAGTAAAAGGGACTCCAACTTTCTTTATCAATGGCGAACTTTACAATGGGGCTTGGGATCTGGATACTCTGCTTGGTGCACTTGACGAGGAAAGTGTGTTTAGTTGGAGTGAGGCAAACAAATAGTTAGATACCTTTTGTGAGAACGTAATCCAAAAAACTATGTTTCAACCAAAGTCCAGTTATATTTGGCGTTATAGCGAAAAGATAATTTCTCGTGATATAGATAGTTTTGTATTTTATGAGTATTCTGACTAAGTGAAAGTAATCACAGAATAAAATCAACGAAATTGAATGTATATTCCTTCCTTCAAATTATCCGGCAGAAATGGATTATGTAAAAGCAGAATACGCTCAATGATCAAGACACCTGATATAACACTTACAAAATAACACAATACAGCAATTCTATTTTAAGAGAGCAGTCAAGCCGCCAGCTTGGTAAGAATTCAGAACCCGTACTTCCTTTCTTTTCAGTTTTTGCACCACATTCTAATAGTAACACTTGTAAACGAATGGCCTGACAATTTTGATTATTGTTAATCTTCATACGCTAGTCTCTCAGGATAAGGTGCATTTCCAAAGTCTGCTCTACAGTAAGGACATCTAACCATGAGATAAGTATTATTTGCGCTTTTATTATATTATTAATGCCCTCCGGTTTTGCCTACTTAGTTAAAAGATTTAGACATAGGTGGTACCCCTCTTGCACTTTCACGTTTATCATTAAATATACCATTTTGGTCACCTTAACTATCCTCCTTATCTATACCAATCTACGCATGCATCCTAAGAGAATTTCTGTGTTCTGGTCATAAAAAATTAAGATTATTTAAACCTACTTCAAGTTATTCAATCATAACAA
>DASQRW010000243.1:0-23462 GCA_035642715.1 Nitrososphaeraceae archaeon
GGCTGATAATAAGAATGAATTATCAGCAATAGTTTTTGGAACTGGCTTTGGCCGTATAACTGATATCGAGACAGGTCCTGATGGGTTTTTGTATATATTGTCATATCAGGATGGAAAAATATATAGAATTGTAGGTTAATGACACAGAGATAGAACATAAAAAGTATTTATTATTAATAAAGCAGCTATTATTAGAGATAAGTATTATAACAAACTACAGAATAAAATGCAACAATTAACCAGCTATTCTTTGGAGATGATATGTTTTACCAATAGATTTCACAAGTCGGAAGATAGGTCAATATTTATCAATGTAAAATTTCATTGTTCTTTCTCTCTGCATTTAACAAATAGCAACGTTAAAAGCAGTTTTACACATATGCCATTTGTATGAAAAATAGAAGAAAATTCATTTTATAACTGATGGAGAACCGTAGATTAGGTTTAAAGTAGTTCTTTTAAAAAATTGCAGTTATTATAAGATTATCTAATAGAAATAGAAAAGATAGCAGTAAAGGTATTATTAAAGTGTAACGCATTTACTTGTTCATTTTTATTAATTGCAAAAATATTTTACGCCTTAAGGAAACAAATAAAGTAATTTTACTGGATTTCCATTTGCCCTTTCAATCAAGGGAGAACTCTGCGTAATTGTGTTATTGTTCTATGTTTATTTTTTAAGTTGCTTCGATAGCTAACTTTTCTAGATAACACAAAAATTATCTATAGATATTCTTATTGTTAACTCGCTTTAATGACTAATAATTAAATTATGCAAAAGTTATTCCGTCAGTTTTGGGTACTGTCTCTTAATAAGGCCTTAACAACGTTGTTAAGTATTTATTGTTATATCCTGGGTATTTCTAGAATCTATAGACCTAGGGAACTATCAGTGTTTTTTTATCGAAGCCACCGGAACCAAATTTGCAGTAGAAGCATTGATCAGACTGCATATAAGGTATTCTTTGTACTACTACTGCACCTATTTTGAGTGCGATTTTCGTCATCAGTCTGTACTTAAAAGGCATTGATGGAATTACTTCTCCAAAATATACACTGTAATGATCAGGACAGAATTTAAGTATTACCTGAGCTTTTTGTCTCTGTTCAGGGATAATTTCTCTATTATTATTACTTACTGCTTTGGCTACATTAATCTGTTCACGTATATACTCATGCTTAGGGCATGGGCAATTCTTACCCCCAGGATGCTTATAGGCTGGAATGTTCTTCCAATCTAGATTTGGGAAGTCTCTCTCAAAATCGTCCATAACCGATCATTAGTCTCTTATAACTTCATGTCATATAAAGGTGTGGGATTTAGTGTTATAACAAACCTATCACCCTTCCCTCCATAATAAAAATTATGGTTCAGAAATGAGAAAAAATATATTCATGAAGTTATAAGAAACGACAAGCATCGTGGCAAGAGACAATTACAGTGCTGGAACTAGCAGTGCAGCTGCTGCTACTACAACTGCGGCTAGAAATAATACTATAAAGAGCACTCAAAATGATTCAGATACTAACCTCAATACCTTATTAGAATTCAAAAAATCGCTGGTAGAAGAACAGAGAACAGGTGAGATAAAAATACAGGAACTTAACAATAAGATTGAAGATACAAAGAAGCAGATTGATGAGGAAAGGATAGAATTAGAGAATTTACGTGTCAAATTAAAACAAATTAACGATCAGAAAGATGCAGAATACTCAAAATTTACTGAACTGAAGAGTAATCTTATAGAAGCAAAAAATCAAATGAAATCTCTAGATGAAAAAGCAGGTCCAGCAGGATTATCTAAATCGCGTAGAGAACGTTTTGATCTAGCTAATTTGACCAAAGCTTTTGAACAAATTGAGCGCGACATTCAGACAAAGAAATTGTCAAAAGACGAAGAGCGAAAATTAGTTGCAAAATCAAAAGAGATTGCTACGAAATTGTATGCATTAAAGATCATACACAAGAAAGAAGATCGTTATAGAAACATTTCGTTTCAATATGACTCGATAAAAGCAAAAATGAATGGTATCTTTGATCTGAAATCAGAACTTGGTAACAAGATTGGTGAATTGAAGAAAAGCCTAGATGTTCTTTTAAACTTACGTGAAAATTTATACGAAGAGAGAAGAAAAATAATACGTGAAGTAAGGGAAGCGGCAGCAAAATTAGAAATGGTTGAAACGCAACTCAATGCAATTGAGTTTAGACGATCGCGTATTCAGGCTTCTGAATATAGGCAAAGAAAACAAAAGGAAAGTGGAGAAAGGCGAGAATCTAGATATGAAGTTGCTCAAGAGAGAGCTAAACGTAGTAAAGAGAATCAAGAAAGATGGAATACATTAAAGGAAGCTGCATTGAAAAAGATGTCCAGTGGCGAAAAGCTGACTTTTGAGGAGATGAAACTGATCTTTGGTGACAGTAATAATCCGGATTAATGTCTGATTTCAGATGACATAGTTATAGTGTGAATGAAATTATTAATATGGATAGCAAATTATAATTGTCCGACTTTATCATCTTATCAAGATCGTGAATGTCTGACACAAGGCAGCTTTTAGTTCGTAGAATCAAGGATGGAACAGTAATAGATCATATTGAATCTGGCAAAGCATTGCTAGTATTACGTACGCTAGATATTACAGGCAAAGAGGGAAACGTCATAACTGTTGCTTTAAACGTTCCAAGCAGCAAGCATAATAAGAAAGATATTATCAAAGTAGAAAACAAATTTTTAGAAAAAGATGAAACTAACAAACTTGCCTTAATTGCTCCTCATGCAACTATCAATATTATCAAAGAGTATAGATTAGTTGAAAAACGTAAGATTCAACTCCCTGACTCAATAATTGGAGTTTTCAAATGCCCTAATCTTAAATGTGTTACTAACAGTGATGAGTATATCAAACCTATTATAAATATTATAGATAAAGAAAAAATCGTATTAAGATGCAGGTATTGTTTCAGAACTCTTACAATAAATGAATTAGTATCTTGATAACATCGATTTATTATAACATCATGATCGACGCCATTCTCTTGGCTCATGGCATTATCGATCAATGAAGGGAAAGTATAATTACTATATCTAATTATATAAAAATATATTGAGCTGACATCATTTTTAGCTGACAGATATGTAGATTGATGGTTCGTCCAATCATCTGTAAGAGAAAATATTAGAGTTCTTATGATTGTCCTAGGATTATAATTGCTACGACGATACCATAAATCGCGATTGCTTCTCCGAGAGCCGTAAATACTAGAGCCTGTGATCTAAGCTCAGGTCTTTCAGTAATGGCCGCAAGACCTGCTGCACCCACACCTCCAATGGCAATACCTGCACCAAGAGCGGCTAATCCAAAGGCAACCCCTGCACCGATAAATTTCATAGACCCGCCAGCAGTTGCTGTTGCTCCATCTTGGGCATAAGCGTTATTTAACAAATACCCTGCAGCAATTAGAGATACGCCAGCAATCATTGCTATTGTTGAAAATGACGATAGTTTCATATATACGGTAAGCAAGATAAAATGCCATATTTAACTATAACTAAAAGAACCAAAAAGGTAAATTTAATGGAGAATGAAGTCATGAAGATTATAAAAACTTCAGCGTGTTATGTTATTTTTTAGTATTTAACATTAAAGGTTGTTATTTCTTAATTCAGGATAATGCCTATATATAATTTCTAACCTCACAACATTAAAAGTTGTCTCCTTGTTGTCATTCCTAACTGTCAAAATACATCATTCATTTTAGAATAATAGAATAATATAATAAAACGCATGGTGGCTATTGAAATTCTTTGACGTTTTATATGATAATAGCTCTGTGGATAAGATAATAGACAGAGCTTCCTCTGAAATATACTATAGTAACTAATTGCGTAAGCAAAAAAAATTGAAATAATCAATTTCTCTCTATGTAAATGCTAACCTTATTTTGTCGAATGAAAGGCAGATATCAAAACTATTTTCGTCTCATTCAATTCTTATATTACAACTGAGAAAAACCCCAATATAATAATATAGTCGGTAATCTAAAAGGAAAATTGACTGGAACGATCTTATCATTATCACTAGAAAAATAAATTTCTTTATGATTTCCTTAATAACTATGTTTATGGTTTTCTTATTGTAATTATCATTTATTATATAGTGTAGTGTAGTGTAGAAATAAAAGAAAAAAAGAAGAATAATGACCAATACTAAAAGAATTTTATCTTTGACACATGAACAAGATGTAGATGGATTGTTTTCGGGTGCAATTCTAAAGAATGCCTTCCCAGATACTTTAGTTTTTCTTACGAACTACGGACAAAAAAACATGGAAAGAGCTGCCAACATAATCAAATTTAATGTGTCTAGATCAAGCAAGAATGGAACAATTGTAATCACTGATTTAGGTATTGACGATGTAGAAGATATCAAGCCTATAGAATATGCTGCGATCGATGCAAGAAATTATGGATGGGATTTCGTATGGCTAGATCATCATGTTTGGTCTGAGGAAATAAAAAGAAGAGTGCAGGCGTTTGCATCTTTGATCTTATCAAAAGACGAAATGAAATGTACGACAGAATTAGTTTATGAAAGATTTGCAAAAAATAGAAGAGCATGTGAAAGGATAGCTAAATTCGCACATATTGTTGATTTTCGTTTGCCTGCAGTACATAAGTTACCTCCACTTCCTGAGCTTATTAGCTATTATCGTAGTCTAATTAATCCTTATCCAAAATTGCAGTCTATAGTAAATAAAGCCTCTAAAGGGGTATTTTGGGATGAAGAGCTGCAAGAGGACTTTGAATACCAATACCTTCCAGCAAGGGAATCTGCCATATCCTCTGCAATGAAATCGCTCACAATATATAATATCAATAATCACAAAGTAGCCATCACAGAGTCACCAAGAATAATATCAAAAAGCATTTTGTCGGAAAAGATATTTCTAGAGAAACCAGAGGTAAGTCTTGTGATTTTATTTGCTCCAGATGGAAAAGTAAGTATAAGAAGAAAGCCAGGCTCAGATATAAAATGTGATGTTATTGGTCGAAGATTAGATGGTGGAGGCCATAATTATGCAGCAGCGGGTATAATAAAGAATAATAGTGAAACTCTAAAAATAGGACAAGTAGCACAAGCATTAGAGACGATTTTGAAAGACATGTAGTTGACAATTATATTATTTAAGTTTTGAAACAAGTATTGTAGAGAAAAATTTTATTCTAAAAAATTCATAGGAATATAAGGCATTATGTGTCAATTTCGGATTTCCTTATGACTATAAGGATTACGACCTTGTTTTTTTGCCATCGGTTCTAACTTGAGCAATATCTTTGAGCAATATCTGTATGAAAAGGGAACAGCAAACTTAAGCCTTCCCGCCACAGAATCTCCTTTCTGCGTGTTTATCTTGGTATGAGATAGCATCAGGCAAGTTCGTTATCTGACGTTTTGTACAAGCATTTTATTCATGTTATCTCTGCATTTTAAAATTATATCTTCTTCAACTTTGTTTAATACTATTTTTTAGTAATGATGAGTTTTTCATGAGTTTCATAATGTCCGGGTAACACGATATGTTCCCACAGTTTCTTTTATTTGATTCACTGCTATTGGTCAAATCGGTGAATCTTTTTGTTTCTCTCGTGTCTTGTCTAAATGTTGTTGTTACAATTGTTACTTGGTGTCCTGTAAATTATCTCTTAATCCTTTTTTCTAACTTCCTACGATTGCATTTGTGATAGTCAATGCATGATTTGGCACTAAAATAAATTCTTTCATTGCATTAGTTTATTTTCTATCATCAGCATAATATATAGCACAAGGTATTCATAAAGCAGTAAAAAATGAGATTGTAGAAGATGTGGCATAAGGTG
Organism: Nitrososphaeraceae archaeon; assembly: GCA_035642715.1. Lineage (GTDB taxonomy): Archaea > Thermoproteota > Nitrososphaeria > Nitrososphaerales > Nitrososphaeraceae > JAJNBK01. The sequence continues at coordinate 5,883 of DASQRW010000243.1, forward strand.
AAAAAAGTAAAACAAAGGTACAAATTGAAAATGGTTCAGGGCGATCATCATATATAAACATCATGACAGCAAATTTTAGTACACTTTTACAAGCTTTACGAAGGAGTATTAGTCTAATTCCATTTTCTTTTATTGAAAAAACTAGCATTTTTACAATGTTATTCCTGTTAGTTATTCCATCTTTTATTACCCTTCTCGATCTTCTCAGTATCAACATATAATACTCATACAGCTAACGATCACTTGAATCAACTTATTAATAATTAATTTAATCGCTATTGTTCTTTTATTTTCAATTACCGTTGCATAATCCAAATATTGGGCTACTTCTAAATCCAATTTACGGTTCTGCTTTTTCCAGTAGCATGACACATATCTCATTGTATTTACCTTATTTATAATAAATCGCAGGAGATAGAACACTATTAATTGGCAAGGCAGTAAGTATACTATCAGCAAAAAAGGATATACCATCTGCTCGAAGAGAAAGTCATTTCAGAGTTAAACAAACATATTTTACAGTGGATCCCATTATCATACACGCAAGATCAAGATCAGATATTTCTGAGAAGTGTAATATAGTTTCGTTGAGAATTTGAAAACAATTATTACTAATCAATTAATAGAATGGCCTAATCTAGGGCATTATTATAATATAGATAGTGCTATAAAATAAAAGTTGAATACAAACTTTATTATTCGTTATTCTGAATATAGGTCAGTAGTATTTCTGAAATGAACTTTGATAAGTTCTCCACCAGTAGACATAACAAAAGACTCCCTCTTGTCTTTATTCTTGTTATAATAATATTAATAGATAGTATATTAGCAACGACAAATTTTATTATTCCCTCTTTTGCTAAAAATGAGGTTACATTAAAAGCTCAGTTAGTCGAACCAAGAGAGAGATGGGACATGCTTATTTCAATGGCATTACATGATTTGAGAGCAAAACATCCTGACCTTGATATTCAGATAAACTATACCACTTTAGAATATAATGATGCTAGGATGCAGATGTTAAATACAATCGCTAACCGAACTTCCATTGATCTGATATCAGTAGATCAAATCTGGCTCGGAGAATTTGCTGACAAGGGATTTATAACAGATCTGACAAACCTTACGGAAAGTTGGGGTAGATCTTCTGATTGGTATGAAACGAATTGGGACGGAGGTGTTTATAACCATAAGATATATGGTATCTGGGGCTGGACAGACGTCAGGAGTATCTGGTATTGGAAGGATCTCTTGAATAATTCAGGTGTTGATCCTAACTCATTAAAGACCTGGGATGGATATATTGCCTCTGCAAAGAAGCTTAATGACGCATTAAAAGGTAAGGGAATACAAGGCGTCGAGCTTGTTGGTGGTCCAGGTTCTCCAAATGAATGGTTTCCATTTCTATGGATGCTTGGAGGAGACATACTTGATAATAGGCAAGGGCATCCAACAAAAGATAGATACTGGTTTCCAATATATAATAGTACAGAAGGAGTTAAAGCACTGGAGTTTTTCAAACAGCTAGTTGATGTAGGTGTTAAACCAATAACAATTGATTTTGAAAAAGAATTTGTTGATAGAAAATATGCCGTTATGCTTGGTGGCTCATGGTTGCCAGGAAACTTTTTGCCTCTTACAAAGAGGAGTCTCGAAGAGCAGGTAGGTATGATACCAATGCTTCCAGTACCATATAAAAATACTTCGACTACAACTATTATGGGAGGATGGTTACTGAGTATTCCGAATACTTCGAAAAATAAGGACTTGGCATGGGAATTAATTATGATAATGTTAAAACCTGAAATACTTTCCCCTATACTAGCAAAATATGGATACCTTCCTACCCAGGTACCTATAGGAGAAGGCCCTTATTCAGAACAATTGCGTAAATCAATTCCATATTATGATGAATTGATCTCTTTGATTCCATTTGGACAAGAGAGGCCCAATATACCGGAATATCCACTGATAGCTGATCACATAAGGGAAGCAATCGATGCTGTTTACTCTGGTACTAAGGAACCTAAGCAATCATTAGATTATGCTGCTGCAAAATCTGCAAGAGCTCTTGGTTGGTAAATTAATAGCCGCTACAAGGGTTGTTTGCTATTATTCTTCAATCCTTAAAAGTTAGACGATTTTGAACAATTTGGCAGCATTAGTCTATACAACAGAAAATTTTGATACTCGAGATGGAGATATCTAAAATATCTACATATTCACAACAAGTCAAGAGATTTAGTACTATTATGTCTATAAATAAGCCTTACAAAATCAAAAAGTTTGAATTTGATAACTGAAATGTGCGTGTTCAAATTGTTATACATATATAAAATATCCACCGAACAGTAGAAATATTCTTTTGTCTTATTTTATATTTTAATAGAATATGATTAAAATTTTTGGTTGCACTTAATTCATAGATATTTATGTTTTGTTTGCTATCATATAGACAATATTCCATGCAATATTGTGATATATATTATTCTTCTAACGAATAATTTCTCATCGTCTATCTAGAATATAGCCAGTAGAAAGATAATTTATTGAATTCGAATTATAGGAGTAAAAGTAGTTATAGATGTTCTGTCTTGCTTAATGCTTTTCTCTTGTAACTGTACAAGTCTTGTTTTATATTTTCAATCATTGAATCATGCTCTTTCCTTAGTCTCATTTTGGCAGTTTCAAACATTTTGTTGATGATATCTTCCGCCATTTTAAATCTTCTTCTTTTCCAAAACAACCTTCACTTTCTTTAATCTTACAAATTCTTCTCTTTCTCTTTCCTCCAATGTTGCTTTAATAAAGTAAATCGCATCTTGATATTGAGGAATAATGACAAATTCTAATGCATTTATTAATTTTTGTGTTCTTTCGAGCTCTTTAGCTAAACTGAAGATGGCATTTTCATATTCTGCTGCCTTGCATATGCTTGGTAGTGCATCCTTTATCAGTTTGGCTGCCTTGTCTACATAAGCATTTGTGTCTGCAAAACCATATGCTATTGTTTGTGCGCCTTCTTTTGCTGTTACCTGAAGAGTAGGTACTTTAACATCAACAATTCTGCGGACATTGACATCAACTTCCATTGTACTTGGTGTTGAGATTGCAATAGATTCAATAGTTGATGTACCTAATGAGAGATATGCATCATAGACTGATTTGTAAATCTCTTCCAACGGTAGCCAAATATCTTCTCTTGCTTTGTTTGCCTCCTCAATCATTTCATCTATTTTCTTCAACAATACTTCCCGCTTATCGTCGAGAATTTTGTGAACCATCTTTGCTACTTGCATTGAGCGCCGTACCTTAATCAATTCAATTTTAGTTGCCGTAACTCTTTTGCCGAATGACATAGATTACTATTACTCTCTTCCAGTCCCTTTATAGAATTGTCTTATATTCTTATCCTTGATCTTAGTGAGTTCTCCTTCAGGAAGTGTCGATAATACATTCCATGCTTTGCCAAGAGTTTCGCCAAGGTTTCTATTCTCATCTGCACTCTGTTTTAGAAAATGACTTTCAAACATATCACCTGCATCTAGGTATTTCAGGTCAACACCAGTTAATCCGGCCCTACCAACAATTTCTGCAAGTGCTCTTACTTCTTGTGCTCTAGAATAAGCATCATAAAGCTGATTTCCTACTTCCATGTGATCCCCTCTTGTCTTTTCTTCACCTACTCCGTCTTTCATCAACCTTGAAAGAGACATAAGCACATTGACTGGCGGATAGATACCTTTCCTGAATAAATCCCTGCCTAGAACAATCTGTCCCTCAGTTATGTAGCCTGTAAGATCAGGAATAGGATGAGTTATATCATCAGCTGGCATAGACAAGATAGGCACCTGTGTTACACTTCCATTTTCTCCTTTAATTCTTCCTGCACGCTCATAGTTATTCGCCAGATCGGTATATAAGTATCCAGGATAACCCTTTCTGCCTGGTACTTCTTCTCTTGCCGCACTAATCTCCCTAAGTGCCTCTGCGTAGTTAGTCATATCAGTAAGAATTGCTAATACATGCATACCCAGATCAAATGCTAGATATTCTGCAACAGTTAATGCTACTCGTGGAGTTATGATTCTTTCAATAGCTGGATCGTCTGCCAAATTCAGAAACAGTACACTTCGTCTTAGTGCTCCTGATTCCTCCAAACTACGTTTAAAATATTGTGCTTCGGAATATTGTACACCTATAGCTGCAAATACTACCGCGAAATCCTCTTTAGTTCCTACTACTGATGCCTGGCGGGCAATTTGAGCTGCTAAAATATTATGAGGCATACCAGAACCTGAAAAGATCGGAAGCTTTTGTCCTCTCACCAAAGTTAGCATTCCATCAATTACTGAAACTCCAGTCTGTATAAATGAAGTAGGATATTCTCTTCGTTCTGGGTTAATTGGTTCTCCATTTACATCTATGAATCGATCTGCAATAGGATCTGGCAAGCCATCGTTTGGCCTTCCTAGCCCGTCAAAGACCCTACCAAGTAATTCCTGCGATACTGGCATTGCCATTGTTTTGCCCAAAAATTTTGCCTTTGTACCAGTGATTGCTAGACCTGTTGTACCTTCAAATACTTGAACAACTGCTTTGCCATGACCTACCTCTAATACTCTGCCAAGTCTTCTCTCACCCTCAGTAGTCTCGATTTCGACTAGTTCATCGAACGAAGCTTTTGTGATGCCATCAACAATAATAAGAGGCCCTTTAATCTCTGCTACTTTAGTATATTCTACACTGGCTGATTCAGACAACTGCTTTTACCTCCTCATGTGCGACAATTTTGCGGAATTGTTCGGTCATTTGTTTATCCATATCATCAAGTTTATTGACTTGATCGTCAGGAATTTCAAATTTGGCTTTCAGAAGTGACGGAATAATGGGCATTGCTCTAATATCTACGAGTAATGCACCTTCTTTAAGAGATCTAATAGATTCCTTATAGAATCTTACCATTAATTTCACTAATTTCAACTGTTTTTGAGGACTGCAGTAAGTGTCTACTTTGTCAAAAGAATTTTGCTGCAGTATACCTATCTTTATCATTCTCGCTACTTCCAATACCAATTTTTCTTCATCTGGTAATGCTTCAGGACCTAGCAATCGGACTATCTCTTTTAAAGTGTCTTCTCTCTGAAGAATATGATATGATTCTGCTCTCAGATTATACCAGTCGGCACTTACATTACTTGTCCACCATTTTGAAACGTCGTCTAGATATCCAGAATATGACTGCATCCAATTTATAGATGGATAGTGTCTTGAGTAAGCCAATCTAGTATCAAGAGCCCAGAAGGTTTTAATGAATCTAATTGTGTGAGTTGTTACTGGTTCTGTAAAGTCTGCTCCTGATGGAGATACAGCTCCTACAAGTGTTACAGACCCTGCCCTTTCTGGGCTTCCCAATGCTTTAACGCGACCTGCTCTTTCATAGAATTCTGCTAATCTTGATGCAAGATATGAGGGGTATCCTTCTTCTGCAGGCATTTCTTCAAGACGACCAGACATTTCTCTTAAGGCCTCAGCCCATCTACTTGTCGAATCCGCTACGAGTACAACATCAAATCCCATATCTCTATAATATTCTGCCAAAGTAACTCCCGTGTAGATTGATGCTTCTCGAGCAGCCACAGGCATATTGCTTGTATTTGCTACAAGAACTGTTCTTTCCATCAATGGTCTACCTGACCTAGGATCAATTAAATGTGGAAATTCAACAAGCACTTCAGTCATTTCATTACCGCGTTCACCGCATCCAATATAGACTACAACTTTAGAGTCAGCCCATTTTGCAATCTGGTGCAACGTAACAGTCTTGCCGGTCCCAAATCCTCCAGGAATGGCACCTGTTCCCCCCTTTGCTATAGGAAAGTAAGTATCTATTATACGTTGACCTGTAATTAATGGAACCGTAGGATCATATCTTTCTGCATAAGGTCTAGGTTTTCTTACAGGCCACTTATGGTACATTTTTAATTGGAATTTCTTTCCATCTTTTTCGGCGGTTGCAACAATATGCTCTAGATCGTATTCGCCTTCAGAAGAAATATCTGTTAATTTCCCTCCCTTAAAGTCAGGTGGAACAAGAATGCTATGAGTCAACAGTGGAGTCTCTTCTACCGTTCCAAGAATAGAACCTGCCTCAATTTCATCTCCTTTTTTAAGCGTCGGCTTGAACTTATACTTTTTTTTCATATCAACTGGAGTTGTGGCTATACCTCTTCCAATGAATGCTCCTGATTTTTGAGCAATTTCCTCAAGCGGTCTTTGAATCCCATCATATATCTTTCCAATGATTCCGGGTCCTAGCAATACTGACAGAGGTTGTCCTGTACCAACAACTGGTTCTCCAGGTTTTAAACCAGAAGTAGATTCATAAACTTGAATAAATGCAACATCTCCAGTCAATCTTATGACCTCTCCGATTAACTTTAAATCTCCTACCGTTACGGTTTCGTACATTTTTGCTGAAGCCATGCCATCAGCCCTTACCGCTGGACCACTAACCCAAACAATCCTTCCTTTAGCAACCATTCGTTAGACCTCTCCTCTTAGCATTTGGGCTATATTCTTCCTTATTAAAGGTTTAAGCCTCTCGATGCGTGAATCGAGAGTATTATCAAATGTCATAGATCCATCTGCTGAGGTTAGTCTGATTCCACCGATGGCGTTTAGCGGATGATCTGACATTTTTATTTTTATCTTATTATTATCGTTGAAACTCTCTGAAATGGCTTTTTCGACTAATTCAATATCATTTTTGTTGCATTCAACAATAACTTGGTCAGAATCTATCATCATAACACTATCTTTGAGGATTTTTCTCATGAGAAGTCTATAACTATTCTCTTTTTTTGATGAAGCCAATATTGTTTTTGCTTTTTCAAAAGTATTATTTACAGCACTTTCAATCAAAACAAGCTGTCTATTTCTGGCAGACAATCGGCTAGAACCAACAATCTGCCTTTTGAGGTTATCCCCCTGTTTTCTCGCACCTTCAAGAATTCTATTGTATTCTGCCTCTAGTTTTGTTCTTGAAGCTGCAAGATTCTTTAATGATTCCTGAAAAGAAGAATCAATTTGTGTAATAAAATCTGCCTCTGCCTGGGATATGACCTTGTTTATCGTTCGCTCCAAAGATGAAGACGAGCTCATTTAAAGCTCTGATTGGTTAACGAGATTTTAATCTTTTGTTATTTCAAATTAAATTATTAATCTATATAAGCATCATAATTCATTGTAATTCTATATCCTGAAGAACTAAGATGAAATAGAATAAATAAATAAATCAGTAATATTTAAGACCTGTTGTTTATGCACTTTTCAGTATTAATGAGAGAAGTTTTGTTTTTTTGCTCTTGCACATTAACTTCAAAATGCAACAGGATTAAATATAAAGGGCTAATAATTTAATTAATGGATGATTATCTTTTTGTTTTCTCCCACTACTTAAACTATTTCTGAAATAGTATCGTTGAAGCAACCATTAATCTTTATCTGCAATAATCTGGCAAAAAGTCTCATGAATATTTGATCTCAATACGTTTATGCAATAAATTTTGAAATTCTGGTTTGACCCCCTAAATCTGACAAACTCTATATTTGAAATTGATTGAATTTTTTAAATATTCTATGCCAGTTAGAAAAGTTCTATGAGAAGATCCAGCTCGAATATGGATAACACTTCTTCTCTTAATGAGGCATGTGGAAGTTGTGTTCCTTCTGCATCTCTAGCAAATTCTACATCTCTAGCAAATATCCTACAAAAAAATTCGTGTCATTTGCGTTTTTGGTCTTGGTCAAACTGATGTAGCAGTGGCTAACATGATAAAATCATGTATTGAAACCAATTATTTGTCATGTCGTTTCTTTACAAGATCAAAAATAGTCTTTTTCCATTTGCCTTTTTTTGAGATAATGTAATGTGCATACTCTTTAAAGTATTAGACATCTAGAAATTAACTGAAATAAGATTTCTATTATTCCTACGGATCATATGATATATTTTGTGACTCCTGCAAATAATATATGAATTTTGAAATTTTTTGTCCGTCCTTTTTAACATTTAATATCTTCTATGACATCTTGACAGTTTCTTATTACGGATGATTGATAGCTAATCTATTGTTTAGAATCCAAGGAGACGTGTTAGATCAAGAAAGAATGGAGCAACATAATAATTTGGTCTTTCTGATCTAAAATCTGTATTATGATTAAGATAAAGTGCTAAATCTTATTTTAACCATTGTATATAATAGTTATGGGATATATGCGTACTATGATGGTTACGTTAGCACTACTTTTAGGGATTATTTCTGTGACTACAATTAATGTAATAGCACAAACAAATCAGGCAAGAAACGGCGTTCCTACCACAGATTCAGCCTCTGATAATATAACAACTCAGATAATGCCTCAGGGAACATCAATAGAGACAGACAATAATACTAAAGCGACTTCAAAGGACACACCTACAAGTTCAAACCCATCTGGTAATATAACCTCAGAAATAGCTCCGCAAGGAACATCAATACAAGAAGCAAATCAAACTTCTACTAAAGAAAAATAATATAACATCAACTGTTGGCAGAGCAGGCATTGATAATAATATAGGTAATGTTAATGCCAATAATGACTAATAGACATATCTATAATAATAACAACATCAATAACAACAATAAATAATTACTTTGCAGTTACTCCTTGTCAGAAGATTCCTAAGATATAGGAAAGCTCAGAGAATACAAAATAATATCTTCACAAATAACAACTGACAGATCGTGATATTATACCAATAATATGTAATGATGAATGAGATACTGCAATTTTAGACTATAGGTGCAATAGAAATGAGAGAACGTAGAATATAAACATCATTTTAACTATTAATAGAACTAATTTAAATTACATAAAGAAGACAATAAAATATCGAGACATTTTGATTAGATTGAGCAAAATAATAAACAATTATTCAGTAATACTGTGGATATCCAACAGAAGTACTTTATAATGAAAAAGAGCAACAATTTTCTATCATTGCTGTTTGCTTGGTCTTTTTAACTCAAACTTGATGTAATTTTGGAAATCAAATACCAAATGCGGTAGCGAATCCTTGCAATCTTTCTAACGTATATTACGTAAGAATAATGAACATGTTTGGTGAGATATAAATTAGTTATCCAGTCAACTATTGCTTTGTTGTGATTGTAAATAATAGAAGATTTTTTCCTTATCTTTTTGTAATTCTTCCTCTAGTTAGAGAATTAAGGATAATAACAATAAAGTAATATATCAATATGCCTTTTTCTTCTTCTAGGATAGGCGATTAAATTGCTCATCGACAATCTTGCGCATATTTTCATTAATTGATTTTACAGTTTGCTGAATATGCGTCAAATGACTGCCTTCCCAGTATATTTTTTTACAGCTAGAGCATTTAAAAAATTGTTTTTGGCGTTTAAGAACATTTGAATGAACATCTTTTATAACATCAGAAGGTTTTTTCTTTATGAGCAATCCATTGCATACAGCACATCTAGAATCTACAGAACGAAAATGCAATGAGGCAATTCCACATTTGGATAATATATGAACAATATCTTTGAGATCATCCGAACCCCGTAATAAAACACTACGTGCTTCTCTTTTTAGAATCCTTTTGAACAACTCCTTATCACAAGTCAGAATAATCCTATTCTCTGCAATACCAATTTTTAATATCTCATCGTCATGGGTATGCGCTACATACAATGTATCGAAGCCAAAAATCCGTAACTTACGAGCAATACTTCCTAGCATAGCATCAGCTAAAAAGGTTGGCTTTGAATTAGGTGATAGTCTCTCCTCTACATTCTTCACATGTGAATGTGCCCTCCTCATATTGCAAAAGATCAGACCATTCACCACATTCGTCACAATATCCTGAAACATTGCCCATAGACCGACCGGTTTCTCCTCGAATAAGTGCGGATTTCTCTGAAATGACGTCTACCAAATCTGGAGTTACTGCGATAACGTCTGAAGCAGAGATGATTCCAACAAGTCTATTTTTGTATACTACGCCTAGTCTCTTGATATTGTGTTTTCGCAATATACGAGCAGCCTCAGTGACTCCTTCTTCGCCTTCTATTGTGTGCAATTGTTGCATAATGTCAGAAGCTTTAAGCATACTTGGTTTGACATCTTTAACAACAGCATTTGAAACAATATCCCAATCAGTGACAATTCCTAATGTCTTTTCCTTGTCCATAATTACAATACTCCCAACCTTCTCTTCTTTCATCTTTATAGCAATATCTTTAATACTTGCCTCAGTCGAAGCCGAAATGACAGGACTATTCATGATATCTCTGACAAGCACCCTAGTTGTCATATTAGCATCACCATGTTGCCTGACAGGTTTTTTTACCACAACATTAAATCAAAATTATGGCCTTAAGTACTTTGCTCATCTGCCAAGGCAGGTCTTGTATTGGTTAAAAGAACCTTTTCTCCATCGCCTCTTCCTGTAAAATAAATTTTTGTCTGTCCACTAGGAATTGTTCTAATAAAGTCATCAAGAGAAGTGTTTTTAATGAAATCCATCAAACTATAACTGTCATCTCTATGAATATCAGCTGCAGCAGCCACTCTAACAAGTTCACTCTTGATTTTTTTTGCTGCATTCATGGGATCCAGTCCACCTGGCAACAAGATTGAAAAGACTAGAGCTTTTTTCCTAATAGCACCAACAGGTCCACAAACTAAAAGATATCGATCGCTTAAATGCATAATTCCTACTGCGAGTTTTATTTCAGAGCCCTTGATATAATTTCGCTTACCCTCTATAACAAAAGAACCTTTTGGAAGATATTGTCCTGTTGGAGCACCCTTCTTTATCTGATCCGGCATAACCCAGTATGCATCGGCGCTAGATAAGCCATCCTTCCATGCTCTACTAAATGATACTGTTGCCTGTGCCACTTCCTGTAATGTTGTTTCCATTTCACTTACTTTAATTGCATTCTTGAGAATGAAGAATGGAGAGCCATACACTTCGGCATGAAATACTATATCATATTCCGTCAAATGTTTGCGTATTATAGCAGAGTTTGACGAAGCATCTCTGCCCCCGATTGCTAGCAACCCATCACCTGTGATAAACCATCGATATCGCTCATACCACTCTCGACTAGCCAGTTGCTTGATAACAATTTTCTTCTGAATCGTAGAGCTGCGATTTTTTAATCGTTCAATTTGATCAAGCAGTCCTCTTTTAGTTTCTTCGATTGACGTATTGCCACGTTCCATTTCCTTAGCCCTTTCATATAACATAGAGGATACCTTCGGAAGATTAGAATTCAGGTTAATACGTTCGCCTACTACTTCAAGATATTTTATTCCTCTTTCGTTTACAATAGCTGCAGAATTTGTTTGAAGCATCCCCTTAACTAAATCATCAGCATAATCATGAATTCCAAGATAAGAGAGTTCCATTAATTCATTGGCAATTTTTCTAATAGCAGTAGCCTTTGAAATAACTGCCTCTTTTGCTTTGTTCAGCTCCGAAAGATCATGTTCTAACAATGCAACTTGTCTATCTATTTCAATTGTTCTAATGTTGCTGTCTATAGTCATAATATTGTTGCTTAAAACTTCGTCTACGGCGTCGAGATAAGAATTAACTTTTCTGACTCTCAATTTTCTTGCATTATTTGTTATAATAGGAAGTGCGTCCAGTGCTTTCCCATCGTCTCCCAGAATGACAATTGGTTCATGATTTCTCCCTGAACTTACATCCGTAACTAGCTCTTTAACAGCAACATAGATTCTAGTCACGTCCTCCTCTGAAAGCTGTCCAACTTTTCTTGATTGTATTCTTGCCCTTGTTGCAATCTCTTCTACAAATTTTTTTGGCATTGAAAGATTTCTTCCTATCCATCTTAATACATCAAGATCCTTTACCTCGTCTTTCATTGTTGTTTTTAACTGCTCGAGCGAAAGCTCAAATACATCAATTCCTCTAATGGGCGGAGAAGTATATCGTAATCCAACCTTTAATGTTCTGTGCCTTACTTCAATAGAATTGATAATAGATACAATCTGCATTTTCTCGTCACAAAGAATAATATTTCCTTCACCGAAGAATTCGGCAATCATTATTCTCAAATTACCATCCAAATGCCGAAATTTTATGGTCACAATACGCTCGCTGCCAATCTGATCAATGGATTCAATTTTAGATCTTTCAACTTCAGCTTTGATGGTGTTAACTTGTTCGTTTTCCTCGACTGGTTTGAACTTCAACTTTGTTATCCAGATACCTTTAACGGAGACCATTAGAATAATATCTGGTTCTGTTGAATGATGTAACTTGAAAAGAAATGAATCTTTTGTAACGGCATTTATACTACTAACATAATATCCTAATATAATTTTGGATTTAGCCTCATTTACTAGATAACGTATCTCAATGCCAGATAATTCCATAACAATTCTAAAGTTTATCACAAATATTAACTAAAACAATATGTCTTCTAGCTCTAAAGGTCAAGATAAACCGCAAGAAATTAAACCAAGTGCCATTTAAATGACAGAAAGTAGTCTATTTGGATTCGCTAGATAAAGTTTTTTATATGAGAGCAATTTGCGGATTGATTGCCGGTATAATCACTGGATTTATGATAACACCGCACACAGAGCAATCTAGTGCGATAGTGACAATAGTTCTTATTGCTATCATTCTTTATTTAATATCATATACACTTGCAAAGCGTATTGCACAAAATATCCCAAAGACTGAAAAAAGAAAGCTAGCTACAAATGGCATATTCCCATTTATTTTCCTGTTGATGATGTTCATGATCATCATATATACTGGATTGTATCAGTTCCTGGCACGTTAAAATACTGCTTTTTTATAAATACAATACATTGCTTTGGGATTATGATACGCCAGGAATTCCTGATGAGTTATTTGATAGAGATGACGAAGTTCCAATTACGAAGGAAGAGATCAGATCTCTAGTCATTAGCAAATTACGATTGAAAAAGGATTCTTCTACGATAGACATTGGTTGTGGAAGTGGTAGCATCACTGTAGAGCTCTGTTTACAGACAAAAGACGGCAAAGTCTATGGTGTAGATTTTAATCAACGTGCAGTGGAACTGACAAAAAGGAATCTCCAAAAATTTGGAGTGAAAGCCCAAATATTTTTAGCAAATGCACAGGATATTTTGCCATTACTTCCACAAGTAGACTCGATAATTATAGGTGGAACTTGGGGAGATACCAAGCGAGTTATAGAGTTGGGGATAGATCGATTACAGAAAGGTGGCAGAATAGTAATTGACACAATTTTAATTGAAACAATGTACAAGACAATAACTACAATAAATGAAGCAAAACTAAATGAAGTTGATATTACACAAGTAACAATTTCAAAGGGAAGAAAAGTATCGACAGGTACAATGATTACTTCAAGAAATCCAGTAATGATAATTTCGGCTACAAAATAACTATAAAACCATGGTAGAAAAAAGGCTTCTCTAACTATGTGTTACTAAAGTATCAAAGAAAAATTTCTCTATCAATATAGCATATGCAATAGGTGGATAAAAATTAATTAATTGCGCAAGGGATACCACTTATTCTTAAATATTCCTAATAATACACATTGGTAGATTACGGACTTATCCGTAGAAGACATCCAAGGTATTTTCAGCAATACAACTGTTATTATTTAACTAACAATTGTGTAGTGAAAAATAGATAATTGGCAGAGAATAAGATATCAAGATTAGTTCACTGATATTGGTAAACAAATGCCTATGATCAAAGGATTATGATCTTTTAAATAACGCTCCTCTTTGAGAAAATGTAAATGAAACTATTTTGCGTCGGATGTGGTCCAGGAGATCCTGAATTACTGACAGTCAAAGCCGTAAATCTGATTAAAAATGCAGAAATTATTTTTGCACCTACAGCAAGAGAGGGCAAACCTAGCATCGCGCTTTCAGTAGTCGAAAGGTATGTGGATAAGTTCGCGAAGATAGTGGATCTTGTATTTCCTATGGTCAAAGATCGAGAATCTTTAAAAGATTATTGGAAAAGAAATGCTGATAAAATAGCTGATGCTGTAAGAACAGAGAAAAGAGTAATCTATTTGACCGTTGGTGATCCTGCATTGTATAGTACCTGGATATACATACACAGAGAGCTTCAAAAGAATCACAGTGATATAGAAATAGACATAGTACCTGGTGTTGCATCTATTTTTGCATTTGCTGCTCAGGCTAAAATGAGTCTAGCAGAAGGAGACGAAATTCTTGCGATAGTTCCTGCTTGTTATGATCTAGATAGAGTTAAACAGACAGCAAACAGCTGTGATACATTAATTTTTCTCAAGGATGGCAGATATTTTGACAGTGTAATTGAAATGCTTGCTGACGTAGGCTTTGCAGACAATTCTACGATTGGAATAGCTCAAGATGTATCAGTAACAGGTGAAATAATGAAAATGAGCAAACTTAGCGATTTGCGTGGAATAAAAGGTAATACAGAGAAATACTTCTCTATAATGGTGGCAAAGAAGAAAAATGGTTGAAGGCAATACGGTTTTTTTCGTAGGGTCAGGTCCTGGCGACCCTGAACTTATAACTATTAAAGCAAAAAGGCTGTTAGAAGAAGCAGATGTCGTAATTTATTCTGGTTCGTTGCTAAATCCAGATATATTACAATATGCAAAGAAAGAAGCGCAGCTGTACGATGCTGCTCTTTTAGATAGAGAAAAAATTTATGAGATTCTAAGAGATTCAACGAATAATGGCAAAATTGCCATTAGATTCCATGATGGCGATCCTGGACTTTTTAGTACCATTAGGGAGCAAATCGACAAATTAGAAAAGGATGGAATACAATGTAAAGTAGTTCCAGGAATAACTGCAATTCTTGGTGCTGCTTCTGCCATGAACTTGGAATTAACTCTTCCTGGTAATACTCAAACTGTTATAATAACACGCGCAGAATTTAGAACTCCTGTACCCGAGAGAGAAAAAATTTCAGAACTTGCAAAGCATGGGGCCACAATGGCATTTTATCTTAGTGTTCATTTGATTACCGATATTGTAGAGGAGCTACTGAAGGGTGGAGTATATACAAAAGAGACGCCAGCAGCAATTGTTTATCGAGCGACTTGGGAAGACCAGAAGATAATAAAAGGAACTCTTGGAGATATTGTGAAGAAAACAAAAGAATCTAGAATAATCAAAACTGCATTAATTATTGTTGGAGATGCCATAGCACCAAAAGGCTATGAATTTTCAAGAGTATATGATGCAGGATTTACACATGGATATAGACGATCAAAAAAATAGGTGATGGCAATAGGATATTAGAGTATCAAAATATATCGATTGTCACTATGACGCTATATACATTAATCGCAAATAAAAAATCAATAAAAAGATTTTATTGGTAAATTACTATTTGAGACCTAAGTATATAATTTCATAGAATTTTATCAATTGATGTGTTATTACTTTCTCTAAGGGCGCTGGTATGTTATAATAGAATCTTTAGATTCATGAAGTATACCGTTAGATCCTGCTCCAGATAGTCTATGCTTTATCACAATTTAGGTTTTTTATTGTACTCCAGCAATCAAATTTAATATATCTAGATCTATTCTCCAGACTCCAAAATAACAGTGGCAAGATGTCCTATAAATCAATAGTAAGCCAAATGATACTTTTCAAAAGACATCCAGGCCTCCTATTTTCGTAATAATATGTCTGTGATTGTGTGCTATTAAAAAATTTTTTTAATTGTGAACAATCACTCAAATTAATTGAGGGGAATCCTATACAGTTCCTTCTGCGAAACAGAGGACCATGCTCCCATTCCACTTCCGCCATGTGCATTGGTGTCTATAATTTCACTGACAACAATTTCCTTTGGAGCCATTGGCGGCCAAATCATTGCAACATACTCGCTGACATTTCCCGCTCTATCAAGGCTTGCCAATTGTATTTTCTCTTTTTCAAATCCTTTCATGACGAGCTTTTCTTTTATCTGGTCAACAAACTGATGCTGCCCATGAACTATAATGTGTATCTTTTTACCAGCATCATTCAAAGACGACATTTAACTTTCATATGTTAGTTGAATCACATACCTTTAAACATATTGATAAGATATAATAGATAAAATCAAGTCATGACAATAATTTGCGATTCCTATATGCGAATGATTCTTCCTGAAGATATATCAAGTCGCCTCTCTGAATTCATTGCAGATAGACAAAGTTTTCCATTTATAAGAAATGATGAACTGATGTGCATTTTTTATCTTTATGGAAAAAAAAACGGAGTTAGATATGATAAAGAATATAGTGAAGTTATGAATCTTGCAGAGAATACCGTAATTAAATTACGAAGAGACATAGAAACATATAATGATAGTCCTAAATCAAAGATGGATTCGCAATTTACACGCAGCAAATTCATTAACAGGGAATTACAAGTCACTGTTGAAGAAAAAAAAAGTGTCTCTAAAGATAGAATTCTAAATGATCCAGTAATAATATCAGACTGTTTTACACAGCATGTATCCTACTATAATCAAGAATATTTTTTCCAGTTATATGGACCCTTGAGAGAATACGATCTTATAAATGACGTAAGAAAATATCTCCTAGGAAGAATGGTCATGTTAGGATTTAATAGAAAGGACGAAAAGTCATTGCCATTTCAAAATGCGTTTATACCATTATACGTATGGTTAAGGGACCATACGTAGGTCGATGTATGATTGTCTAATAATGTTTTTCGAGTATTAAGTAAACTGATGTTGTTTTTAGTAACGGCAGGTGGAAAAGGAGTATGTTGAAGAGTATGCGGAAATTTCCTAGGTCATATTACTTATGTAGAAAATATTCAACAATTTGATTAGTAAGTGTAATTCAGGTAAAAGTTATGACATTATTAGTATTAGTGTGAACAGCTTATAGTAGGTTCTATAATAATCCATTGCTATTTTCTCAAGACGAAACATCCATTAACTAGCTAGATGTAGATCCGGCTAATAATTGTGTTAGCTCTTGGTTGTCGTTCTCTCTTAATTTGCTACTTCAACTTATCGTTATTATCTAACTATATATATATATATATATATATTTACGTCCTAAATTAACATAAAAAGTTATTCTATAGTTGCGGCTAAATTGGAAGTTTTGTTTGTATCTATGAAGGCTGGTAATTAAGACAAATTGGCGCGTATAATATTACAGCTAATCATCAAGATAGAATTTTAATGCTGACTTCACATTATCTTATATATTGGTTTAGTGTATATTATATGAGCTTTTTTGATACAAAATAGTTTTCCGATGAGGCAATGGCATGTTGAACACATGGAAAAAATAGTTGTAAAGTACGTAAAAGGATTATCCGAGAATGCTTCTGCATGGGAGAAGAGACAACACAAACGATACGGCAAAATAACAAACACATGTAGAAGTATAGACTACGATATCAAGCACGGAGTTACAAATGAAGAAGTCCTGTCGCTTTTACAAAAAGTTCGAAACCATT
>DASQRW010000244.1:0-28135 GCA_035642715.1 Nitrososphaeraceae archaeon
TCTACCACGTGTTCCTGCAATACCAACTCCACGTTTTGGATCAAACTGATATCCATCTCCAACGAACTTGAGCTTTTGTTCTGGATAGCGGAAAGTAAATCTCTTGAGTACAAGATGCTTTGAACCTGATTCTATTGCTTTAATAAAGCCACTAGCTGATGAGGAAGGGAAGGTTGAAGATGAAAAAGTCATTGTGTCAGTACTCCACCTGGTCCTACGACGCCACCATAAATCAGTGCCAGTGCTATAAAGAGGTTTATGAATGTCAAGACTATAAGCTTGTACCAACCAGTGTGAAGCAAGATATCTATTCTAATACGTGGATTGATTCCTCGTGGAAGCAACATCAACATGATTACTCCAAATGTCTTTAATGTAAACCAAAAAATTGAATTGACTGTCGTTGGATTATAAATTTGTTCACCAGTATATCCCGGAATGATTTCTTGTGGAAATATCTGAGGTCCTGCCCATCCACCTAGAAATAACACTACAAAAAGTGCAGCAAGAACATAGAGTTTGAGATAGGTTCCAAGCTGTATTAACCCATAAATCATACCTGATGTTTCAGTAAGCCAGCCTGCGACAATTTCAGCTTCTGCTTCAGGTAAGTCAAATGGAATTCTTTCAAGCTCAGCCAAAGAAGAAATGTAGAATACAAACGCGCTGATCGGAAGAAATAAAATAAACCAAAATGGCTGTTGTGCACTTGCAATATCTGTCAGATTGAGAGAACCAGCAAGAATAACAACAGAAAGTGATGAAAGAATGAATGGGATTTCAAAAGCTATCATTTGATGCAATGCCCTTAATCCGCCAATAAATGGATACTTACTATTACTTGCCCAAGAGAAAAGCAGCGCAATTAAAGGAAAAAATCCTATTATCGCAAATACTGCAAGAAGACCAACATCTAAATCTGCAACCACCCAACCAGGTGCTACAGGTATCAGGGCAGCTAGTGCCGCAGCTGTTGCAACAAATGCAATTGGAGCTAGCCAGAAGATCGGTTTGTCAGCCCCTGAAGGAACTACTATCTCTTTTGCAATAAGTTTAAGTCCATCAGCGGCTAACTGCAGGATTCCTTCTATTTTTCCAGCATAAAGCGGACCGACTCTCAGCTGCATCTTTGCTAAGAATTTACGCTCAATAAAAATTGTAGCAGCTGCAATCAATGCTGCAAATGTAAATCCGGGAAAAACGGCAATTCTGAATAAGTCAGTATGAATCAGATACTTGATAATTGGCAAAGTACGTGTAGGATCCACCATCATAGATAGAAATAAGTATGGTGTAAGAACCTCCCCATTGATAGGCGGAAGTGGCGCGTAAAATAATATGATAAAAATAACTGGCAATCCCACCAGCGAAACAATAATCAGAATCCAAAATATCAGCCAAATAAGGCTACCAACAAAATTACCGAACCGAAATTCTTTAGGAGCTGTTGCCATCTCTATCTGTCAGCCTCCACAGGCCAGTAATTTAATGCCCAATAAATAGATGGCATGTCTGCTAATTTTGCTCCTACTAGTAAATGAGGCAATGCTAGTATATTTCTAAAAGATCCGACAGATATCTTAACTCTATAAGGCTTTGGAGTACCATCACTTACAATATAATATCCAAGAGCGCCCCTTCCTGATTCAACTCTCCGATAAGATTCACCTGCAAGCCCTTTAGGGTTAGGCTGCAACTTTGCTCGAACTTCTCCAGAGTCAGGCATCTTATCTAGCAACTGTCTCATAATATGACATGATTCTCTCATATCCAATAATGGAACATAAGCTCTTGCAAATGAATCGCATGTTCTCATATATTGGACTTTAAAATCGATTTCATTGTATACATCATATGGTTCAGCTTTACGGACATCAAAAGGGACACCAGAAGCCCGTAATACAGATCCTGTAACTCCTAGTTTAATTGCATCTTCCTTTGTCAAGATTCCAACTCCCTCGGTTCTCTGTCGTAATAATGGGTTATTGTAAAATATGTCCTCATATTCATCTAATCGTTTCTCAAAGTATGCAATATTTCTTAGACATCTTTCCTTGAAGCCATTTGGCACATCGTTTCTAACGCCTCCAGGTATATTGAATGCATGAGTTACCCTTGCACCAGTCAATGCATCCAAAAGATCAATAAATAATTCTCTGTCGCCTGTTGGCCACATAAACATAGTAGAATGTCCAAGAAAGATTCCATAGATTGCAAGCCAATATAGTGTATATACCTGACGGTTAAGCTCTGATGCAATAGCTCTAATGAACTGGCCTCGTCTTGGGACTTGAATTCCTACCAGTTCTTCTACTGCCAGACTATATGAATATGTTATATTATTAGAATCATGAATAACAGGACGTTCAAGATGAGGTATATTTTGAATGAAATTACGATACTCGCACATTTTCTCTTCTCCACGATGCACATAGCCAGGATCAGGATCACAATAAACAATGTAATCTCCATCAAGCTTGATTGTAAATCTAAAGTGTCCTGACCCAGGATGTTGTGGTCCAACGCTTAGTGTCATCAAACGATCGTCAGGAGATTCTTTTACTATTTCCATTCTTAATTTCTCAAATTTATCTATTTTATCTTGAATATTTGCCATTTTTTCTCTCAGCTCATCTACCTTTTATTCTAAAGTCCTTTCTCAATGGTGGAATATCAGCCCAGTCTTCAGGCAAGAGGAAACGCTCATTTCTTGGATGGCCTTCAAAGTATACACCTAGCATTTCAAATGTCTCCCGCTCATGATATTCTACGCTTTTATAGATGTTAATTAATGTTGGCAATCTTGCATCCTCACGATTTGTCCGAGTAGCCAAAAGCAGAATATGTGCACCGAGATCCATTCTTGAGTAAGAGCCTAAATGATAAACAACTTCAATTTGATTATCTTTAGGATAATCAGTGCCTGCAACAGACTCTGCATGATCAAATGCCATAGAATCACGAAGAAAAGATGCCACTTCTACGATATTTGCAGGGTCAACATATATTTTTATACGCAGTGGTCGAACGTAACTAGCTTTTACCTTATCCCCAAATTTAGAAGATAGTTGGGTCATAAGCCCCTTTTCAAATGGTGGAGGCTCAGGTTCTTTTTTTGCTATAGTGGCGGCAGCAGCAGGAGCAGGTTTGGATTGTGGTGGTGGTGGTGAAGGTGAATCTTTAGTCTTACTGGTTGATGGAGCAATATTGGTGCGCGGACTATCAGCAGCAGGTTTGGATTGTGATGGTGGTGGTGGTGAAGATTGAGAAGTTGGTGATGTTGTGTCGCTAGATTTACTTTTTTTTGAGTCTTCACTCATATTACTTGATCTTTGACCTTTTGATCTTTTCTTGCAGCAACATCGTGCCTTGGATCAATGTTTCGGGTCGAGGAGGACATCCTGGAACATATACATCAACAGGGATAATTCCATCAACGCCTGGAAGTACGTTGTATGAGTCAATATACAATCCGCCTGTAATTGCACATGCGCCCATTGCAATTACATATTTTGGTTCAGGCATCTGATCATATACCATCCTCAACCTAGGTGCCATCTTCCTAGTCACGGTACCTTGTACGACAATCAAATCGCATTGTCTTAATGAACCGAATGCTTCAATAATTCCAAATCTTTCGACATCATATCTAGGACCGGAAGCTGCCCCAAATTCTACACTACAGCATGCAGTTTCTAAGTGTACAGGCCATAGGGACCAAACTCTTCCCCAGTTGATCGCAAAGCCTAAAGGTTTGTCTAATGCCTTGACTAGTACATCACTTAATTTGCTAACCATCACATTAAAGTTTGTAGGATTAACCAGGTCCTTGAACATAGCCTTTTTTCCTCATTATCCGTTCACGGTTTTGATATATAATGCTTGTTAGTAAAAGATACTATTACCAAATCCCTTTCCTACCAGACAAAAACAGTGCATAGCCCATGGCGGCGAACATTATTCCCAAGAAAGCCATAATTGGAAGAGTTGCAGTCCTTGAAATTGATGAAAGTGATGTAGCCCACGAAAAAAGGAAGATTGACATGACATCAAATACAACAAACATCAAAATATAGGCATAATATTGCATCATAAAATGTGAACGACCTTCGCCGCTTGGCATCTGGCCGCATTCCATTGGTAGGAATTTAACTGGATTGTATCGTCGTCTAGGCGATAGTAGTCTAGATAGAATTAATGCTGGAACAGCAGCTAGCACACCAAATCCAAACATGTACATAATTGGAGTAAATTGTGAAGCAGTTTCTCCAGCCAATACACCACATGCTGATTTATGAAACATATAAAAATCTTGCTTTATTTCTTTAAAACTATATTGAACAGTTGGCGAGCAGCAAGCTTTGGATGACTTAGGGCCAATTTCATCATCTTCACTGTTGTGAATTCTGCTTTAATAAAATCTAAAAATTCATCTATAGATAGATCCCTTAATGTATCAATTTCTTTGTCCCATTCATCGTCTGAAAGCCCAATCCATCGTGCTTGAACCTTAAGGGCTGCCTTGATTTTTGATTCTATCCTCTTTTTCACAATACGGTCATACTCCATAAGAGAGGCCTTGTCGGAATCTTGTGATAGAGATCTAGTTCCAATCTCGCCTGCCAACCTGCCAAATTCAATAGCATATCTAATTCCTTCTAATACCAACGGATTAGATTGTCCTGCTGAATCTCCTACCAGGATTAAGCCATCAGAGACAGAAGATTCTCTAAGACCTTCGTTTGGTATAAATCCATAATGTAACTCTATCGGTTGGATTTTACCTAGTCTGTCTAATGGTTTCAATTTCTTTTCAATTATCCAATGTAACTTTTGCATTGGATCTATATTAGATTCAGGTCTGCCAATACCAACACCGATTCTGACTCTATTCTTTGACACTGGAAAAACCCATGCGTAGCCGACGTCTGAATACTGACGTCCTACCATGAGCGTCCATGTTGTTGGATCCACGTGCTCACAGTAGCATTCATATTCAGCTCCCACTCCGTATCTTTTCCATTCATTAACCATACTTAACCTTCGAGCAATAGAACTACTAAAACCGCTTGCATCTATCACTAATTTACAATTTATTACTAAATCTCCTTTTGGTGTGCTTACTTTTAAGCCCAAGACACGGTTCTTAGAATCAGTTATTACATTGGCAACATTGCTCCTTACCATAATTTCAGTACCAGCCTCTGCCGCCAAAAGCGCAAGAAACTGATACGTCGTTCGAACATTCAATACACATGATTTTGCCGAATCTCCTCTTATAGTAGCTTCATTGGAAGGTGATATCAAACAATAATTTTTTATTGGATTATAATGATCCTTTGAAATTCCAAGTTTTTCAATATCCTCTATCCAACTAACACCACTAGTTCTGATGCTATGTGCAATAGATTCATCCTTTTCAAATAGGATCACATTAGCTCCTAATTTCGAGGCTTTATATGCAGCAGAGAGCCCCGCTGGGCCTCCACCTACAATTGCAATATCATACCTTCCGATTATGGTGGTCATATCTCATCCTGCAGTAAATGAAACATTTTCAAATCGCATATAAGGAAGAATAGAATCTGATAGGATCTTTTGTTCTTTTGAGATACCATTAAGATCATTCAATGCATCAAATACATTTCCTGTCACCATTACTTCTTTTACAGCATATTCAATATTTCCCTTCTTTATGTATTGCCCACCTTTAACAACACCTGAAAAATCACCATTTACAGGATTTATGTTTCCAGAAAATCTATTTATTATGATACCTTTGTCCATTTCAGAAATCAAATTCTCTGCTCTTGACTTGCCTGCTTTTATTATAACATTAGTTGTAGATACTATAGGTGGAGATTTAGGAGAACCTCCTGCATTGCTCGTACTTTCTGTATCATCCTTATTAGCAGTATAAGTATTGTAAAGGAATTTTTTCAAGATTCCTTTTTCAATTATTAAATTACACTTATGAGGCATGCCCTCTCTATCAAAACTTGACGCCCCTAAGCCATTAACATTAGTGGCATCATCTATAAGGGTTAGTAAATTAGATGAGACTGTTTTGCCAAGCTGTCCTTTAAATTTACTTGCTTCTTTCTGTACCGTCTGTGAATTAATTGAATATGCTATTACATCCAATATCAATTCAGTTACTGCTGAAGGAGTAAGGAGCATTTCTCCCTTGAAGCTCTCGATTTTTTTAGATCCCAAGGAATTTACAACTGACTTTCCGAATTCTCTGCTTGTTTTATATACATCGATATCTTTGAGATTGTGAGTACCACCAAACTGAAAATCAAAATTAGACACCTCACTGCCATCTATTGCCATTCCCATAATAGACCAGGAAAATGCGCTGATGGTTTCTTTTGTTCTCACTCCGTTAGAGTTCAGCAAAGCATGGGTCATCACAGAACTTGTAAAATTACCACTGTCAACACTTATTCTGTTGTCATAGGATTTTGCTGCATCTAACATATCAACTGCCATTTTTACTGTATCAGATGCAGTGAAAGATTCCGAATTTCTATCATAGATACCATTTAGCAATTTGACTGTTCGTGGAAAGGGCATCGTATTGTATTTATCAGATGGACTCACTCTAGCAAGTTTAATAGCCTGTGTAACAGCGTTGCGGATATGTTCTCTCTCAAGTATATTGGTGGAGGAAAAACCTAATGAACCATTTATAAACACTCTTATTCCCAATCCACCTGTGCGATGAGATTTCGACTGTTTTAGATCGTTATTCTCAATAAAAACTTCTGATTCTTTATTGCTCACTCCATACGCTTCACAATAATCAGCTCCCTTTTTCTCTGCTTCCCTCAATACAAAATTACAAATATCTTCCAACTTTCCTACTGTAGACCTCCGATAATTGCATTGCATCTGATATGCGGTCCACCACCATCGACTTTCGCTGGTTGAAATTTACCACAGTATCCTGTTCCTATGTCGAATTTGAAATCCTTTCCGACCATGTCCACAGATTGTAATACATCAAAAGCACTACCAGAGACGCTAGTTCCTCTTAGAAGTTCCTTTAGTTCGCCCCTTTCAATTAAATATACTTCTTGAGATCCAAACATAAACTCCCCATTAGCATCAGCCTGACCATTTCTAGCGCCTTTTATTAAATAGCCGTGTTTTGTTTCCTTTATCATATCCTCAAATTTGTCATGTCCAGGTTCAATGAATGTATTTCTCATCCTAATGAGCAGATCATCATCATATTCAAAGGCACGTGCATTGCCAGTTGGTTCAGCATCAAACATCAATGCAGTTTCACGGTTATGTAAAAAAGACTTGAGTATACCGTCCTCAATAATAACAGTTCTACGTGCTATAACACCTTCATCGTCAACTGCGATACTTCCTGCGGCATTTGAAGCAATATTCGGTTGACCGCTATCTACCATGGTAATGAGCTGGCTTGCAATTTTCATCCCGATTTTATCTTTAACTACTGAGCCGGAAAGAACAAAATCAGCTTCTACCATGTGACCTATGGCCTCATGCGAAATTAAACCGACCATCCCTGGATCTAATATTATCGTTGTCCTTTCGCCGGTAACGTGTTTTGCTTCGAGTAGCTTTGTTGCCTTTTCTGATGCTAGATTAGCGTAGTAAATATGATCTTTTTCAGAAAACAAATCTTGCCAGCCACCTGTTATTCCAATTCCTTCCGAGGTAGTTACGCTTTCATTTTCGTTGTGTGCGACTGTTGTTACGTTAAATTCTGGTTTAGAATCAGATATTTCTACTTCTGCCCCATCACTATTAACTATTAATTTATGGTCTAACATTTCACGATAAATACAAGAAGCAAATTTTATTACTGGAGAATACTTTCGAGCCTGCTCTTCAGCCTCTTTTGTAATTCTTAGTTTCTTTTCAATATCAATACTAGAAAGATCACCTTTAATCTTTGTTTTATAAAGACCTTTAGCGAGCTTTGATGTCGCAAGTCCTTTAACTTTATTCTTTTTTGTTCCAGCTAGTAGCTTTGCGACTGATATTGCTTCATAAAGTGAGTCTTTCAATGCATTCTTTGAAAGAAGATGTGTACTGCTAAAACCCCAGCAACCATCTACAAGGACTCGGATACCACAGCCAGAATTTTCAATGCTACGAATTCTTTCAAGTTCACCATTGCTGAAATTTACTTCATTTGTAGTTCTAGATTGATAACGAACCTCAACATATTTTGTATCCTTAGCTTTTGAAATGAGAGAAAGCAAGTCGTCTATTACCAGCAAACTTGTCATTATGAATAATATCAAATGATTAATTACTCTCAATTATGTTTATCTAATAGCTCAGGCAACTAGAGTATAAGTCATTCACATTACATACATCGTTGTGTTATTGGGAGAAACTATATTTGTCATAATCTATTTAATTATTAAGAATCAATAAATAAGGAATGTCTTTGTATATAAAGCAAATATTGGGAAATGATATTTTAATCAGTTACTCTTATAGATCTCTCATTCGGAGAAAGACATTATATGATTATCGTTATTTTTTGCACCTATTATTTATGTTTAAATGCTCCTCTTCGTAGGAGGTCGTTATAAAATGGATATTATCCCTGCCATGCCAGCGCCTGAATTTAAAGACATTTCCATTTGGGCAAATTCGGAGCCGCTTTCAATCAAAGGTCTTAAGGGAAAGGTCATTCTCCTGGACTGCTGGACATATACATGCATCTTTTGTTTACGTACCATTCCTATAATGAAGCGTTTACAGCAAAAATATGCCAATAATAAGTTTCAAGTAATCCAAGCTCATTCAGCAGAATATAATTTTGCTAAAGATACAAGGAACATACAAAGAGCACTAACGCGCTATAACATAAACAATATTCCAGTTGCATTTGATATCAATAATAGAATATGGAAAGCATATGGTAATATGTATTGGCCAAAACATGTTTTAATTGATCATAATGGCTTTGTCCGTTATGAGCATGCAGGGTATGGTGGGATACTGGATTTTGAAAATGCGGTAACAGAATTGTTAGAAGAGGCTGGTCAGAAACCACCTGAAGACAGAGACAGTGAAAATCCGACTGATGAGATTTTTAATACTTATGGAATGCATTACTATGGGATCGCACCTGAGATCTGCGTTGGTTATTCTAGGCTTAAAAAATTTGGTAACAACCAAACCATGAAGCATGATGAACAAAATTTCGTAGTAGATAGTGGATCTCATAACTATAATTTAGTTTATCTCCGCGGTAAGTGGATATGGGAACGTGAAGGTGTACGGTTTTCTTCTAACGGCAAAGAGAAAGATCCAGCAATAATAATAAAATATGACAGTGCAAAACGCGTACATGGTATTATCGGATCTTCAGACAGTAAGGTTGGAAAGGTTGAAGTTAAACTAGACGGCAACTATTTGACAGAGAAAGATGCAGGAAAAGATGTGACCATAAAAAATGGCGTCAGTTTTGTAGAGGTGGAATGGCCATTCATGCATAATTTAATTACTACAGAAAAACCTGAAATACATGAAATAGAGATAATTCCTCGCTCCACCAATTTTATATTTTACACATTTGTATTTGGATAAATGGATATTAATGAAGAGATCTTTATAGAATTAATAATAATTGAAAATTAATTCTCTCTCTCTCTGCATTTGTATCATCGTAGACAAGATCTCAGCTCAAAGTTTTTCTATCGATATGAATATCAGATAAGCATGAATAAAGAAGATATTGAGCAGCAGCAGCAAGAGCAGCTGCTCGCAGAGGGAGACATAGCACCAGATTTTATTTCGTCAGATTCCAATGGTCATAGGTTCAGGTTATCTGACTTTCGTAGAAAAAAGAATGTCATAATATACTTTTATCCAAAAGATTTCACACCAGGTTGCACGACAGAGGCAATGGAATTCACAAAAGATTATAACAAGATAAAAGACGCTAACATAGAGATTATAGGTGTTAGCCCGGACAGTGATGAATCACATAAAAAATTTAGACAAAAACTGAACATTCCCTATCTTCTTTCCGCGGACCCTCAAAATGAAATTTCCAAAAAATACGGTGTTTATGGGCCTAAAAATTTTATGGGTAAGGAGTATATTGGTGTTAATAGAGCTACTTTTCTAGTCGACATAAATGGCAAAATTATTAGAATTTTTCCTAAAGTAAAGCCAGCAGGTCACAGTAAGGAAGTAATTGACTCCTTCAGAAGAGGAGAAGATACATAAATTATCCAAAAGACGTGATCTTATTTATTATTCTAATAATTATATAGAATAATTATTATGCTGATAGATATCTATTGCTAGCTGGATCTCTTTAATAATATATATATGTATATAGATAGATAGATAGTCATGCAAGAGCAAATAATAAACGATTATTCATTACTCTTTCAATGCTGGCAGTATCAGCAAAACGTTCTTTAGATCACAACGAAGCGATTTTTAATTATATTTAGTTTATAAGCCCAAGTACACTTGAAAATGACGTCATACATACTTGATTTTTAATATTTGAATAAAAAATTGTACCTTTAATATATCAATGTTAGTGACAGAATGCAATGTCATTACTGCCTTTCTAATACTAAATTGATAGCTCCTCATGGCAAATAATATGATGAACAAACAACAAACCCTCTTTCAATATTAGTTCCCCATTGCATATGAGAAAATTAGTAAAAAATCTTCGACTGTAGTTTAGCTATTAGATAAAACATCTCATTAAGAAAAAACACTACCGCTTTTTTCTTATATGATTTGCTTGAATTTACATTAATTTGTAATCTACAGAACAACTTTGATTGACAACAATACTCTCTATAATATTCATCCTATACACTTTCAATCTAATAATATATATATAATAAGACGTAGACTCGTGAGTTTTTCTTCTTAATATTCAGCCTTTAGAAATGCGGGAGATGGGATTTGAACCCACGAACCCCTAAGGGATAAGAGCCTCAGTCTTACGCCTTTGGCCAAGCTGGGCGACTCCCGCTCGTTATAAAATGGTTTATAGCACTAATTTGAATATTACCCATTTTAGATGATCGATAATAATAATGCTTTTTTGACAATTTTATGAAAAGATAAGTATGAAATAATTATAGATATTGTTAACAATATCAACATGTTTCATAAGTAAACAAACGATAATAGTTTTTATAAGCCTTTAAAGGATTACAAAGACGTGCTAGTACCCGTACGCTGTTTTACCTGTGGAAAGTTAGTTGCAGATAAGTTTGCAGAATACTCAGAAAGAGTACAAACAGGAGGAGAAGATCCTGCGAAGGTTATGGATTCTTTAAACATAAAACGTTACTGTTGTAGACGAATGTTTGTATCCAGCGTCGAAACAATATATCAGGTAATACCTTACTATGAGGCGTTAAGACGAAGAATGTCAGAAATTCAGTCGGAAATAGAATAATATAAAATGCCGTTAATCTCAGGGATTAAAGGCAGAATTGTTTTTAATAGTAGAGGAAGCAAAAGTATAGAGATAGACGTTATCACTGACAATAAATTCTTTGGTAGAGCATGCGCACCTTCTGGTGCTAGTGTAGGAAAATTGGAAGCACAAAGTTTTTCGGATAATAAGCCCGAAAGATCGATGGAAATATTTAATGCAAATATCAAGAAATTTATTGGTATAGAGGCTCAGGATCCAAAGGCAATCTTTGATATTATAAAATCTATTGACAGTAGCACGTCATATAATAAGATCGGCGGAGCAATAGCCTATGCTTTGAGCATTGCGTCAGTTGATTCAGCAGCAAAGGCACTAGATATACCATTATTCAAATTATTAAAACAGAGAAAACAATATAAATTCCCTTATCCATTAGGGAACATTTTAGGCGGCGGTGCTCATGCTGGTCCTGGTACTCCTGATATACAGGAGATCCTAGCTTGTCCTATAGGAGCTCAAAATATAATGGAGGCTCTTGAAATGAACTTTAAACTCCACACACAAGTTCGGAAAGTTATCGAATCTATTGACAAGCGATTTACAAATGGTCGTGGAGACGAGGGCGCTTGGGCCCCTAATCTTAATAACGACCAAGCATTAGATGTTGTCGAAAAGTCGATTAAAAATTGTGGTTTTACTATAGGAAAAGACATGTCTTTGGGAATCGATTTTGCCAGTTCCTCAATATGGAACGAAAACAAACAAGTTTATGATTATTCCAGACAGGGAATATTACGAGATACTGAAGAACAAATAGAGTTTGTCAACTACCTAATTAACACCTACAAACTCATTTATGTAGAAGATCCTGTTCATGAGGAAGATTTCAAGAATATGGCAGCAATCACTAAAAAGAATTCAAATTGTCTAGTTACAGGTGATGATATATTAGTTACAAATGCTTTGCGAGTAAAAGAAGCAATAAAGCATGGATCGTGTAGTGGCGCAATTTTGAAAGTAAATCAGGCAGGAAGCCTATATGATGCCCTGAACTTTGCTAAAGAATGCACTAATAATAATATAAGAATTATAACGTCACATAGATCAGGCGAGTCTACTGACTCGCATATTTCTCATATTGCGATTGCTACCGGTTCGAAGATGCTAAAGGCAGGCATTATAGGAGGAGAACGTGTTTCAAAGCTAAATGAGCTTTTACGGCTATCGGAGTATGATTTAATAAATGGAATGGCCGAAGTGTCCTCTACTTAATATGAGTAACGAAAAGGAGATTCAGAATACACCGATGGAAACTGAAGTTGAGGCCAAAGGATTGGAAGAAACTAACGACTATGAGACACCTTCTGAACAATCTATTTCTTCTGAACCTAAAGAAGATGTGAATTACAGTGAGGATAGCAATAATTTGGAGAAAATGATTCTTTCTACTGGTATTCGTGTTGGTACTCCAGTTAAGACTAAATATATGACACCATTTATTGTGCGTGCAAACCCAGAAGGTTTGTATATTCTTGACATTAGCAAAACATTATCGAGAATTGATGTTGCGGCAAAATTTATTGGACGTTCGAACATATCAAGAGTCGCGGTGACTTCTGCCCGTGAATATGGTAAAACACCTGTCGAAAAGTTCTGTGAATTTACTGGCGCTACCGGTATCTTCGGGCGATTTATGCCAGGAACTTTCACAAATCCATCCCTGCCAAAATATATGGAGCCTGAAATAGTCATTGTTACTGATCCACAAGCTGATCAACAAGCGGTCATCGAGGCTACTAGAGCAGGAGTTCCAGTAATTGCGATCTCTAATAGTGACAATGTGACATCAAAAGTAGATCTAGTCATCCCTGCAAATAACAGAGGGAGAAAAGCGCTGGCTACCGTTTATTGGCTCCTCGCAAGAGAGGTTTTAAAGAAACAAGGCAACATCAAGTCAGATAATGACATGAAGGTGTCGATCGATGACTTTGAAACCAAACTAGTTGAGGAATTACCTTGAATAATAGTAGGGTAAAAATACGTCGCCCTGTGGTAGCTGGAATTTTTTATCCAAGCGATCCTCTTAAACTAAACCAAACAATAGAACAGTCTTTTAAAGATCAAGGGTTTGGACCGAACAAAATGCCGCCGTCTGACTCAAAACGCAGAATTTATGGAATTGTTTCGCCTCATGCCGGATATATTTATTCAGGCGCAGTTGCTGCTAATGGATTTTATGAGGTATCATCAATGGAATTTGATGACGTCGTAATGATAGGTCCTAATCATTATGGGATAGGCACAGGAGTTGCTACAATGAGCGAGGGCATATGGTACACACCATTAGGCCAAGTTGAGATAAATCAGGATTTATCGTTAGGCATTTCTAGAAATTCAGAAATAATTGATATAGATGATTTTGCCCACAGCAGAGACCATTGCTTAGAAGTCCAGTTGCCCTTTGTTCAATATATTAAAAAAAAGAGATTTAGAATTGTGCCGATTATCTTAATAATGCAAGATAGACAGACTGCCAATGACATCGGCAGATCTATTGCGCAGTCTACCGTGAATACAAACAGCTTACTCATTGCATCGTCGGATTTTACTCACTATGAATCAAACAGTGAAGCACATAGAAAAGACAGTGAGCTAATAAATGCTATCCTATCCTTAGATGTTTTAAAGTTTTACACAACTCTGGAAAGGGAAAATGTATCTGCCTGTGGCTATGGTGCAATTGCTTCAATAATGACTGCCGCAAAAAAACTTGGTGCTACAAGGGGTGAATTACTGAAGTATGCTACAAGCGGAGACATTATTGGTGACACCAATACAGTAGTAGGGTATTCATCAATTGTATTTGTATGAATTTGGAAAAATCCTTCGCCGAAACATCTGCACCGGCAAAAATTGTCTTGTTTGGCGAACATTTTGTTGTATACAATAAACCTGCAATCCTTGCATCTGTGACCAAGCGCATCAAAGTTGGCGTATATTTGAATAACAGTGAAACCATCAATATCAAGTCAGACCTCGGCATCCAAGGCTCATATAAAGATTCAAATTTTAAGCTAATTAAAGGAAGAAATGATTCACAGACGATTTTATATCCATTATATGCTTCTGCTAGAAGCGTACTTTCGGAAAGACATCAGATTCTAGGTTTAGACATAGTTGTAAATTCTGAATTTCCCTACGGCATTGGTCTTGGATCCTCTGCTGCATCTTGTGTCGCGACAGTAGCCGCGGTAGATTCATTGTTTCATAAACCAGATAAGCAATATGTATGCGATAAAGCAATCAAGTCAGAACGACTAATCCATAATAGTTCCTCAGGAGCAGATTGCTATATTTCCACATTTGGAGGTCTAATGTATTATATTAAGAATGAAGGTTTTAATAAAATCTATAGCAAAAAGGATCTATCTTTAATAATAGGGAACACAGGAATCCGGCATTCAACTGGAGTCTTAGTTGCTTCAGTGAAAAAATTCAAAGATAAAAATAGTTCATTGTTCAATAGTTTATCTCATCATGCAGAGAATATATGCAGAGATGCTTTTATTGCTATTACAAAAGGCGATGAGAAAAAACTTGGAAAACTGATGATAGAGAACCATACATTACTACAGCATATAGGAGTATCTCATGATAAAATTGACTATCTAGTAAACCTTTGTATTGAGAACGGTGCATTAGGAGCAAAACTTACTGGTGCTGGTGGTGGAGGAATTATGATTGCATTAGTTCCACAAGAACAAAAGTTGAAAATAATTTCAACTATAGAAAAAAATGGATGTGAATGTATAGCCGTAGAAATTGACTTCGATGGATTGATGTTATACTAAACTTTAAATTTACTATAAATATATGAAATTTTTAAATGCGAAATAAACTAGCTTTAATCAAGCTAGGAGGATCAGTTGTTACCTTTAAAGAAAAGCCACTTATGGCCAATTTTGAAGCAATCAATAATATCACGCGCGTAATTGCCACCATTAAAATTCCACTAATAGTTGTGCATGGTGGTGGTTCGTTTGGACATTATTGGTCGGTAAAATACGATATGCATACAAAACCATATGATTATGATGCATACGGCATATCAATAGTACATGAATCGATGATGTGTCTAAATC
The DNA here is from genome assembly GCA_035642715.1 of Nitrososphaeraceae archaeon. Lineage (GTDB taxonomy): Archaea > Thermoproteota > Nitrososphaeria > Nitrososphaerales > Nitrososphaeraceae > JAJNBK01. The sequence goes on from DASQRW010000244.1 coordinate 15,568, forward strand.
AAATCATAGTTAACTCCATGATAAAAGAACGAATAAATGCATACGCAGTCATGCCTTCAAATTTTACATCTAGCCATAGACCAATTATAAGAAAAATTGACGAACTACAGGATATTGCAGAAAATGGAATAATTCCCGTAACATTTGGAGATATTGTTCATATTAATAAAAGAAAGTACTCTATCTTATCTGGAGATGTGATAATGAGAATTCTTTCTCAGGTCTTACATCCTTCAAAAGTAATTTTCACACTCAATGTCGATGGAATATATAAGAACATTAAGACCAAGGAGACTATTAAAGAAATAAAGAATAGCAATAGATCGATTGAGTTGTCAACAATAGAATATGATGTAACAGGCGGTATGCGGAGAAAGGTTACAGAAGCATTTAAGATAGCACGCTCTGGAGTGGATGTATTGATGGTAAATGGACTTAACCCAGAACGAATCATAAATGCTATAAATGGCTCAGCTTTTGAAGGTACCATTATTAAAGGAGTTGGGGGCAAAGAACAAAGTGCATAACGTATCTGATCGACGATCTGATATAGAAATCATAAAACAACGCAAGAGAGATGGTATCGAAATACCGTTGAACAATGATGTTCAAGCTAAAACCACTTCTACTTATTTGGAATATGTTAAGCTTATTCATAATGCTTTACCTGAACTTGACTATGATGAGATAGATATTTCAACAACTTTTCTAAAACGGAAATTTTCGGCGCCTCTCATCATAGATTCTATGACTGGCGGTGCTCCTGAGGCAGCCAGGATTAACGGAAGGCTAGGTGAACTCGCAGAAAAATATGGTTTTGCGATGGGTCTTGGTAGTCAAAGGGCTGGTCTTGAAAGTAAGGAATTGGCAGAAACGTATTCTATTGCAAGAAAAAATGCACCTAGTGCATTCCTTATTGCAAATATTGGTGGAGCTCAGCTCGCAAAAGGCCTCACTATAGACAATATAAAAAAGATTATAGATATGATACAAGCTGATGCTCTTGTAATCCATCTTAATCCATTGCAAGAACTCATACAGCCCGAAGGAGAACCAAAATATAAAGGAGTTTTTTCGAAAATTTCAGAAATCTCTGGAGCTCTAGATGTACCTGTGATCGTAAAGGAAGTTGGTGCGGGCATCTCTAAGGAAGTAGCAGTTAAGCTGGAAGTAGCAGGCGTATCTGCAATCAATGTGGCCGGAGCTGGAGGAACAAGCTGGGCAGGAGTCGAAAAATTGCGCGCAGAGGCCTCAAATAATGATCTTAAAATCCACTTAGGCGAAATTTTTTGGGATTGGGGAATACCTACAGCTATCAGTCTTATTGAAGTAAAGAAAACAGTCAAAGTACCTATTATTGCTTCAGGTGGTTTGAGAAATGGGATGGAAATGGCAAAGTGTATTGTCCTTGGCGCTAGTATGTGTGCGATGGCTTATCCCTTTTTACTAAAAGCGGCAGAATCAAAAGAAGAGTTGTTTAATTTTGCAGATACTGTTATAGCCGAACTTAAGAGTACAATGTTCCTGATAGGTGCGATGAATCTTTCTCTGTTGAAAAGCTCAAGGTATATATTAACAGGACCTTTAGCAAATCAGGTCAGCAATCAATGAAAGCAAGTAGTATTAGAGATGAGCTTGAATCTAATGCTAGCATGATAACTGATTTTATTCGCTCATATTTGCAGGGGGAACCCAAGGAGCTCTATCAGGCATCAGCACATTATATTCTAAGTGGAGGTAAACGACTACGGCCTTTCATGACGATCAAATCGTGTGAAATGTTGGGTGGAAATTCAAAAAGGGCGATACCTGCAGCTGCAGCAGTAGAAATGATTCATAACTTCTCTTTGGTACATGACGATATAATGGATAATGACGAGATGCGTCATAATATTCCGACCGTCCATAATTATTATGGCACACCTCTTGCCATATTGTCTGGAGATATTCTCTTTTCTAAAGCATTCAAATTATTAGTAGCAGAGGGAAGGAAAGTAGGGCATTCGGGGAATGCAATTTCTGAAATGGTGGCAAGACTTTCAAATGCATGTATTTATGTGTGTGAAGGCCAGGCTGCAGACGTTGGCATGACATCAAATCGGCGATTCTCTAGTGAATCACATTATATTGACATGATAGGCAAAAAAACAGCCGCGCTGTTTGAAGTCTCTTGTGCGTTAGGTGCATTATCAGTAGCAGATTCAGACAATAAAGACGTGGAAAACCTATCATCATTTGGAAGAAATATAGGAATCGCATTCCAACTGATCGATGATTTAATAGGAATAATAGGAGATCCAAAACTCACGGGCAAGTCGGTAGGAAACGACATTAGGGAGGGCAAAAAGACATATCCTATTCTTCTAGCTCTTAGAAACGCGAAAGATAATGAGAGAAGTAAAATCTTCAAAGTTTTCGGAAAGAATTCCTCGACTGCCGATATCAAAGTAGCAATCAGGACCATTTCAAATATAGGTATAGAAAGAGAGGTAAGAAAAGCCGCAAAATTACATATAGAGAGAGCAATCAAATCAATTGAACGATATAGTTATTCATATGCAAAGGAGATACTTGTATCGTCGGCTAATTTTATAGTAGAAAGGAGCCTGTAACAACAAGTGCCCTTTGATGAAGAAACAGAAAAGATTATCAGAGTCATAATATTAAAAAACGCTGTCGAGCACGATGGCAAAGCAATGGCTGATACTGTTATCGCAAAGGTTGCCGCATCCAGACCTAACCTTCGAAGTAATTTGAAGAATGTCATTCCTGAAATTAAAACCTTAGTACAAAAGATCAATTCATTGTCATTGGCAGACCAAAAAGCGTTTCTTGAAGAAATCTCGCCTGAGGAATCAAAGAAAAAAAAGAAAGTATACGAAGCAGGACAGATACAGTTTCCACCATTGGAGGGTGCAAAAATGGGAAATGTGGTTACAAGATTTCCCCCTGAACCCAATGGCTACCCTCATCTAGGACATGCCAAGGCAGCAATTATAGATGAAGAATATGCACGTATGTATAATGGCAAGCTAATTTTACGTTTTGATGATACTAATCCAGTAAATGAAAAATTAGAATATTACGAGGCAATAAAGGAGGGATTAGAGTGGCTTGGAGTAAAGCCTGATATCACAAAAAATACTTCTGATGATATTCAGCTATTGCATGAATACGGTAAAAAATTGATAATGGCTAATGGAGCTTATGTATGCACCTGCCCCCAAAAAATGATACATGATCTCAGAGCAAATGGAATTCCTTGCGAGTGTAGACAAGATCAAGAAGTTGCTATAGAAAGACTTGGGAAAGTTTTTGATGGATCTTTTAACCAAAACGAAGCAATTATCAGATACAAAGGAGATATGGATGACCAAAATACTGCCATGAGGGATCCGACACTTTTTAGAATTTTAGAAATCAATCATCCGAAATTAGGGAATAAGATTCGAGTTTGGCCTACTTACGATTTTGCTGCACCTGTTGAAGATAGTCTTGATGGCGTAACTCATGCACTGCGCACAAAAGAGTACGAACTGCGCAATGCATTGTATTTTGCGATACTTGATAGACTAAAACTTAGGAAACCTGTTATGATAGAATTTTCAAGACTAGACTTTGATGGAATCCCTGTTTCTAAAAGGAAAATAAAACCGTTGATAGAAAAAGGCATTATAAAAGGTTGGGATGATCCTCGCCTTCCGACTTTAATTGCAATGAGAAGAAGGGGCTTTTTACCTGAAGCAATAAGGCTATTTGTTCTGTCTTTAGGTATAACACGTGCTGAAACAAAAGCACCCTTTGAGGCTCTTGAAGCATCTAACAGAAAAGTTATTGATCCGCGATGTATGAGGTTATTTTTTGTAAATGATCCTGTGGAATTACATATTCAGAATATTAGTTCATCAAATGAAATAATATTGAAAAATCATCCTAACAGGGACCTTGGCTTCCGAATGGTCAAGGTTTCAAATTCCTTTTATATCTCTGGCGACGACGCAATCAAACTTAATGTCGGCGATGAAATTAGACTTATGGAATTATATAATATTAAGATAGTGGAGATCAAATCAAACGATAATAAAAAATTATTGATTGCGACTTATGTAGGAGATGACTTAAAACATGGCGTTTCTAAAATTCAATGGGTTGCAAAGAATGATATAGTTCCTTTCAAGGTTATAATTGCTAGAGAGCTGTATATAGATGAAGCATATAACATAAATAGTCTCAAGATCTCTGAGGGATTTGCCGAGACATTTGTGTCATCATTACAATACGGAACTATAATTCAATTCGTAAGATTTGGTTTCTGCAAACTGGAGGAAAATAATACGGCCATATTCACTCATAGGTAGATAAAAAATAATGAAGATCGCACGAATAAAGAATGAGATTATAGGTGAGACGTATGCCATTGTTTCTGAGGACGAAAAGAGACTAATCACAAAATCGGAGATCCAAGAACAAACAGGCATTCCTATTCCTCCTCGCATCAAGGAATTTATGTTTGAAGGTTGGTTAAACGAAGTAAAAGAACATCATGGAAAATTGGAATATATTCACAGAATTGAAGATGTTGGACTGTTAGCTCCTCTACCTAATCCATCCAAGATAATTTGTCTAGCCTTTAACTATTATGATCATGCTAAAGACGCAGGATTAACACCTTCTGATGAACCCGTAATATTTATGAAACCAAGAACTACATTAAATCCTCCCTTTAGCGACATTATTTGCCCTTCGTTTGTTAAGCGTTTAGATTACGAAGCAGAAATTGCTGCAATAATAGGAAAGGATATTAAAAAGGTATCGGTAGAGCATGCGCTTGATTCTATTTTCGGATATATGATTTTACACGATGTGTCTGCAAGAGATATCCAGTTCAAAGACAAACAATTCACGCGAGGAAAGAGTATTGATACTTTTGCACCTTGTGGTCCTTGGATAACAACTAAAGATGAAATAGAGGATCCACAGAACTTAAAGATCATCACCAAGGTTAATGGAGAAATACGACAGAATTCATCGAGTATAAATATGGTGATACCTATAAAGAAGATAATTTCGAGTTTGAGTACGCTTATGACAATAGAAGCTGGGGACATAATATCAACGGGAACACCAGCAGGCGTAGCAATGTCTATGAAGGAGCCAAAGTATCTAAAAGATGATGACATTGTTGAAATTTCTATAGAAAGGCTCGGTAGGATTAGAAATCGCATTGTATTTCAATAATGTGGAAAATTAAGACGCAGAGAATAGAAGTCAATGAAGATCTATCTTCTCTTGAATGTGCGAATAGTATAGTGATGCTAACTTTTGCCAAGATAAATAATAAAAATGGATATCTTCTTCATGTCTATTTAATACTACTTTTGGCTATCTTTCATATCCTTCATTTTACTTAATCTAATCACTTCCTTTTCTAATAATCTTGCATAATATACATAACATTCAACTAATTTACCTCTAATATTTGCGATTTGCATGGAAGTATTTAGAGCTTCTAGACATGATTCCAGTGACCTTTGTTCTGCGAAATTGTTCATTGCTTTATTAAAACTGTCTACTATTTGCCTCTGTTCTGCACTTTGTTCGTTTATGGTTTGTATAAGTTGATCTATTTCATTAGAATTGCGAGAAAAATCTTTTGTATTGAACCATCTTGTCATTATTTAATAAAGCATTTACTTTCCAAATAAGATTACGTATCTACACAATAACAATATATTTATTTAGCATAAATTGAATTTGAGGATTATATGGTAGTTGACAATAAAGGAGTGTTAACTTATGTCCGTGTACTCAAGGAAGACCTTTGTATCATTCGTGTAACACCTTCTGACGGTCCTGTTCCAGATTTCAAAGCTGGCCAATTTGTTACTTTGGGAACTTATCTACCAGCTGAAGGGAAGATAATACGACGGGCATATTCTATTGCTTCTCCACCGGAACAAAAAAAACATATTGAATTGCTTATTAGATGGGTACGAAAACCTGTTCCAGGTCGACTCACCACTGACTTGTTCAATAAAAAAGAAGGCGACGAAATCTTTTGGGTCAAACCCGTTGGAATTTTTACTATTAATGAAAAGATGCATGATGGATCGCCTGATAACAGAAGAATGGTTCTAATAGGAGGCGGTACAGGTTTGGCACCTTTTATAGCATATTCATTACATCTAAAATCAATTGGAAGTAAGCGTGAGACAATTGTCTTGCACGGAGCTAGTTATGTCGATGAACTAAGTTATCGGGAATTATTAACAGATTTGGAAGAAGAGAGCTTAGATAAAGGAAAGGATAAGTGGAATTTCCGGTATAGAGCAAGCATCAGCAGGCCCCAAGAATGGTTCAATAGAACATGGAGTGGTCAGAAAGGAAGAGTAGAATCATTCTTAAGACCTAAGGCTGGCACAGACAGATCACCCCTGGAAGAACTAGTCGGCGAAAAGATAACACCAGAAAATACCTCATTTTATGTGTGCGGATGGCAGGGTACCGTAGATGGTGCACTTGATTACTTGGTTCCAAAGGGTTTTGTTACTGAACGAAATAAGAGAAAAGATGGAAGCTATGACGTAAAGTTCGAATCATATGGATAAATTACACGTTCTTTTTTCATTTTTAAAGCCTTATATCATGGAAACGTCGACAACTAATGTATGAAATTTGAATTTGAAGAGTTCTCAACAGTAGAAGATGTTTTTCTTTACCTAGTGTCAGTTGCACCATATATGAAACAGGTTCTACCTGTCAGCTCCTATAAGGGCTATGTGTTTTCCATTGTCCCTTTGACGCCACTTTCGGGAGATGTACTCATGATGATTTATACAAAAGGTAAGGTAGAGCCAGGAATGATAGAATTTGACATTTCGACTAAGAAATATAAAATAGTCTCAGCAGTAGAACGAGCGGATAAAAATTACTTTATCATTTTGACACCTAAAAATGCAACTATTGCAGACACTGCAATCCAGTATTTAGAATCAAAAGAATAAATGTAATAATTGATAAAAATTACAGTTTTAGAGACGCGGTGGTACGGGTGCTGTCACTGATCTCTGTCTGGTGTACCTATCAACAATATCCTCAGGGATCTGTCCATCAAAGAGATCCCTTGATAATCCTCGAAGATATCTCATTATAGCCCAAGTTCCAGCCTTTATTAAGCCGGCCATGAATACTTTCATTGCAGGACCATATGTCTTATTTCTTATAATTATAGGAATTATATCGTTGATTACCCATAAGTTGTGTTGCCAACATTTCCAGAATAAAGTGAATTGTGCTTCATTTAAGTTTCCAAAGTGCATTGAATTCTTTTCCGAAAAATCTTGATAAAGTAGTGGCGCAACTAAACCTCTCATATTTATTTCTCTGAAATCCTCAATCAGATCTATTGTATACTGTGTCTCATCGGGCGTTTCATCTGGCCATCCTATAATAAGAGTCAGTGCCGGAAACCAATGATTTTCGTTTAGAATTTTACAACCTTCTCTTACTACCGCACCCCACTCCTCTGGCTGATATGGCTTGGTCTTTACACCTAGATGTTTTTTGACCATTCTCGGCGCTACTGTCTCTACTCCTAAATTTGTGGCGAGCCATCTTCCACTCGCGTCCATATTGTTGACTGCTGAAAGATTCTTGATAAGGTCAGGTGAAGACGTCACAGCGGATAATGTCATATGAGTTGTGCCAACAAAATTTGCCCCCACAGATTTTAATCCTTTCCACACATCCAATATTGCATCAGAATTTGGAACGAAATTCTTGTTGTCACATCCATAAAGGAGCATCTCATCTGACTGAAGCCAAATAGAATCAAAACCATATTTCAAATTAATCTTAGCCTCCGTCTGTAGCCTATCCAACGGTATATCTTTCTTTGAGCGTTTGTTGACATCACAAAAGTCACAACCCCTTCCACAGCCACGCATTGCTTCGATCAATGAATTTATTGTCGGCCCTCTTATCAGAGGAATATTATCAATATTTCTAACGAATGTGTGCAATAATTCTGGTGCATCATCTGCCTCTAGATCATGAAAAAGGTCCAATGCAAGTTCATCAGCCTCGCCAATCACAACTGTATCAATTCCATGAATCTTCATTCTGTCAGGCTTAGCCAATTCCCATGAACCATTTCCACCGATGACGACTTTGAAGTCATACTTCTTTTTTAATTGTATAATCGAAGCACACATCTTCTTAAATTTCATAGCAACGTAAGAAAGTTTTTCTGGAGACATTGTTGTAGTAACTGGTGCCATACCTAGTGGATCCATTACATTAATACCCACCACTTTTGTATCTGATCCTATACATTTATCAAGCATCTCTGGATGAGCAAGGAAAATATCTTCACGCTTGTATTCTTTCAAAAGGGCTCCTTCAATCCTTCTTAATCCACATTGGGCAACCTTAACCTCTCCAGTACTTTTGTCGGTCTCGACGCTTGGACAAAATAATTTATCAAAGACAAATTCAGGCACTAGTTCATAAGGTCCGCATGCAATGAAACCGTAAAGGAAGTTTCCTCTATAATTGGTCATCAGACTGCGGTCCGCTGTTAAAACTATACGTCTACCAGCCGCCATTTCTATTCTGTATCCTCTGCATTTCCTCTACAGATTCGATATAAATCTATTACCATAACGTTTCTACTATGGTCTGTAGGTTATCCAGTTTAATTAATCAATAGAGACCTTTTCTGCGACCTCTAACCAGTATGGACTTGAGCTGTCGATGGTCAAGAATACACAAAGCATCTGAAAATTTTACCCATTTATAGTCATCATGTTCTTTTGAGATGATTACATTCCTAGTAGTTGTGGTTGCAAAATAAAATCTGACCTCCTTTTCTGATTTCATCCCATCAGCTTTGAAATAAGAATAATGGATTCTACCAATATATGATTGAATATACAAACATACTATTCCTGTTTCTTCGAATACTTCTCTTATTAGCGTCTGTGTTTCTGTCTCCCCTTTTTCTTTATGTCCCTGTGGAAAACCCCAAAACCCTCTTCTATTTTTCATGAGAAGGAATTCAGATTCTGCATTTTCCACAGAAGTGCAATATCTTATAACTGCCCCAATAGACTGCTCAAGTGCCACGCTATATCAATACTGGGAAATTAGGATAATTATAATATTGTTACTTTATCTTAAACGTATTAATATCCTAATAAAACTGTTGATTAATGCAGGGCCGGTCGTCTAGTCTGGTAGGATACGGCATTGGCATTGCTGAGGTCGTGGGTTCGAATCCCACCCGGTCCAAATCTTTTGCATATACAATCAATATTGAATTTAAATACTAAAAATCTCCTTGATTTTGAAGGCTACTCGACGTTTATGTATAATTTGGTAAATTCTAAATACAGATTTGGTTTTTGAATCATAGCCTATTTTTAATATATGTCTAAAGGTTTCTAATTTAGAGTTTACAATAATATTTCCTATACCTTCATTTTTCTCCTTAATTTTGTCCATTATTTTTTTAGGAAGATACATAGGAAAAATATATGATCGTGCATATGCTAATCTTTCGCCGGTATTTTTATTGATAATACATATCTGTCTTTTGATCAACTCAGGAGTTTCTTTTTGTTTTAAAATTTTTACTTCGGTTTTGGAGTTAGTCAATATACTCAATATTTGCTCTATTGTTCCAGTTTCCGAGATAAGGATTTTGGTATAGAGAGGAAATGTGATGTCGGCTTTGCATTCCAGCTCGGCTATCTTCTCTAACATATGCCATCCAAAATCTTTTATAGTTACTGAAACAACAACCAATTATTTTTTTACAATAATACACATTATTAAAAACTATCTGGCGACCAATCTAATAACAACCAAGATAGTACTAAAAATTATTGTTCCCAAACTAACTGTTTTAAGTCTAGTTTCGAGTTTTTTCATTCTATTTTTGTCACGTCCATTTCTTCTCAATTCTTTATATGGTCTAGATGTTCTAATTTCAATATAACTTTCCAGACCTGCGATTAAAGATACAATTATCGATAAGAATCCAATGGAATTAGTTTGCATAATAAATCCCGCCAGTACCGGTAATACTCCCCAAGAAACTGCGAACCAGAAGTTATTATGAAAAAATCCTTTGAACAGTTCCAAATTATATGCAAAAACAAAAAATCCTTCCAGTATGGCAACTATGCAAAGTAGTGGTACATAAAAAATTATATAATAAACTCCAATAGTGTAGGCAACGGTTAGACCTGAAATTGTTAACAACCATAATTGTCGTTTGTTGAGGTAGTTCCCCCATGGCTTATTTTTGGAGCCCAAGACATCAGCGGCATGTGCTGACACTCCTAGTGCCAGAGCATAAATAACAGATAGAGCAATAACTCTTTCCCACAATACGATAGGAGAGAGCAGAGAACCGATTATTGTAAAGGATATGCACATGCCGGTATATGGAAGAAATAGCAGTCCTATAAAAATACGAAACTTTATAGGCCCGAATTTAGGCACAAACCATTCATTCAAACGGGTATCTTTATTCAAGGCTTTTTTGCTGAAACAATTGCAGCCGTTCCTACAGTATAAAAATCGCAAGAAATGCTCGTGAATCCTGTTTGTTGTACAACATACATCATTTCTTCTACCCATTTAGTATTTCTTATAACTTTATTCAAGTCTCTAAATACAATTGCCCAAGAACCTACAAAGTTACCAATTATTTGAAGAACTACAAAATATGAATCCCATAAGGTTCGAATAATAACATTTTGTGGATAAGTAAAGTCGTGAAAAACTATGACGCCATTATGCTTTAATACACGCCAACATTCTTCTATTAATTTTCTGATATCCACATATTTGGCCAGATATGATGATATAATAGTATCAAAACTGTCGTTTTTATAAGGTAGTGTTTCTGCATTACCGTTAATAAAGAAGTCATGCCTTCTTTTCTTTTTTGCAATTTTCAAATAATCTAAGGCTAAATCCAAACCTATTACTTGTTTTTTATCACTGTTTGATAATAGCGAAGAAAGAATTCCAGTTCCACAAGCGAGATCGAGAATATTTTCTCTTTTATCAAGAATGCTTAATATATGATTTTTCCAAAGATAATCCTGTCCAAAGGTAGCAAGACAAACGATAGAGTCATAACTAGACGCAGTCTTAGAATTAAAGAATTTTCTAGCGTTTTTATGTCCCTCATGTAGTTGCAATATTTCTTCTGTCTATTATGTGTTGCATACTAATATATATTGAAAACTTATACGAGGAAATCACCATATATTATAAGAATAATTTGTATTTTGTTAACTGGCAAAGAAATATATCTATAGAATACCTAGGTGGACGGAAAGTGGTTGTCAAAAGAAATAAATCTACAAAAGTTTTTCATGAATATCTCTTAATATTCACTTATACACTTGCGTCTATTTTATTGGCTCATCCCTCTGCTCCTCCTCTTCTAGGAAAAGTTATGATACATAACGAGGGTTATGATATGAGAAGGAATCTACAAAAGTTAGGGATTCCTACGCCAGAACTCATTTCAATTTCAGATTCTGTTATCATTGAAGAATATATACAACAAGGAGACCTTTACAGAGCATTTTCAGAGGGTGAAAATTCAACATTAGCCTTCCAAGCAGGAGTTTTAACTGGGAAATTGCATAAGGCAAATTACGTGTTTACGGATAACAAGTCCCAGAATTATCTCGTGGCATCAGACAATTCTCTCATAAGAACAGATTTAGGATTCATACAAAAAAAAGGTTCAATATTTTCGCGGAGTATTGATATTGCTTCATTTCTTGCCAGTGTAATAGATTTTGAGAACTCTCAATACGAGGCAATAGAAAGGGGTTTTTTCTATGGATACAAATCAGAGACAAAGCATAGTTTTCCTTATCTTTCTATCATATTGCGAAATCTTCTTTCGTTTGGCTTTGCTTCTAATCACGCTGCGATGGTTCAAAACATGGTTAGAGACTCTTTAAAATGGCTATGAAGTTAAATAGACTATGAGAAAAAAAGTTTATGAAAGAAATTTTGTAAGAGACATTATTATTCTTAAGTAAATAGAAAGTATTAATATTATACTCTTCTTTATTGTTTCCTTTACTGATTTGTATGTATCTTTCGATATAAATTTTTTTGATATTCCGTATCTAAAAAATAAGAAAATATTTTTTTCAATACTTCTAAATTTTTAAATTCTCTCTATTACAAAGATTCAAACATCTTCTGGACATGAGTTCCAGATAAAAGACTTAACCACATTGAACAATATTCAATGAAGAAGAATATCTGTATTTAGAAAGACAAAATAGAAGCATATTTAAGTGTATTAACTATATAATAAGAATAACGAAAACTAGATTTACTAGATAGCTAAATTTACTTTCCCTCAAAGGCCTTTTTAAATATGAAACAATCTGCATTCAAAAAGATTCTTCTTCTTTTTCTTCTTGATGTATTGAAATATCTTCATTACGTTACGTTACTTTACTTCCCGTAATGTAGATAAACCCTGTCTAGTTTTAATAGAAGAATTGCCTAGCTCGACAAG
>DASQRW010000245.1:0-18054 GCA_035642715.1 Nitrososphaeraceae archaeon
AGGCGACTGTTCAAAATTATATACTAATGACGGCAGGGTAACATTAGTAATAGTAATATTAGTAGCATTAGGAATATTAGTAGCATTAACAAGTTTTGAAATACCAATTTGGTCGTCGTTGCTAATACATCCAACATTAGACGTGTTGGTGGTACTCCCAAGGACATCTATGGTATTATTAGATGTAGGGGTGCCAAGGACATCTACTGTATCCCATGCTACTGGAATCGAATTATCAATACAAGATAATTTGGCAGTTAGTTCATTTGTTCCATTTGTAATGAGATGGTAGTCCTTAGTATATGTAAATGTCCAATTAGAATAATCATTTACTCCGCCAGAACCGGTTGCTAAGGTTTTCTGGTATGGCTTTTGATTATTCCAGTCTACATCAACCTGACAGTTAGTAGTAGCATTATCTGCAGATATTCCTGATATTGTGAGTTCACCAACTGGAACTTGTTGACCTTGAGAGGGAGACGTTATTTCTATAGTAGGTCTTGCTGAAAGTTGCGCGAAGGCTGCATCTGTCCAAATAATGCAAAGAAATATTCCCAAAGCAACCAGTAGTGCCATTTTTTCAGAATTCAACTGAATGAACCTTTTGGTACTACTTTTATAACGGGACTATAAATGTATGACTTATTTTGCTTTTTAGCCAGGACATATGATAGTCTGCTGCATCTCTACTATAGTCTCGGGCAATTTTCTGATATTATTCCTCTTATAGATTAATAACAAGTCAAAAATCTTGTTGTAAAGAAAGCGTTTCAGTGGAAAGCAAGTGCAAAGAGGTACATTAGAAGTTTTTTTCTATAATATTTTTCAATCGAATATTTGACCGCTAAATTGATTTTAACATATTAGGAAGATACAATTTGCGTATATATGCCGAAGAATGTAATAATATATAAAAAGAACAATAAACTAACTATGAAGTCTGCACCTAGCACAATCTATTACCATTAGCATCCGCCAAAGAAGTATTTTGCTACTGGCTATACCACTAATATTATCAGCATTTACTCATCTATGGAATCCTATAGAATTTCCCTCTTTACATATTGATGAGGGTCACTATATGCGAAAGACAATGTCTATTCTGGAAGGAACGGGCCTAGACCCACTAGCCCGCTATGCCGCTCCATATTTTGGTCAAATTTTCTTGGCAGGTGTATTAGCGATTGTTGGTTATCCCGATTCGTTAAATCCTTCTGATGGTGGTGATGTACTACATTCAGTACAGACTCTTTATCTTGTTCCAAGAGTTCTGATGGGATTACTTGCAGTAGTCGATACTTTTCTTATTTATAAGATAACCGAGCGTCGCTACCATAACAGAAATGTTGCTCTTATTGCAGCTATTCTCTTTGCAGTAATGCCTTATGGCTGGCTTTTTAGAAGGGTGTTTTTGGAGACAATTCAAGTGCCTTTCCTTTTAACATCAATACTATTGGCAGTTTATGTTAAAGATCTAAAGATAGAAAACAACAACAATACCATTAGATATAAAACTATTCCTATGATTTTACTTTCTGGTATCTTTTTAGGATTGTCTATCTTCACAAAAATTCCAGTGTTTACTATGATTCCGGTAGTAGCATTTCTAATTTATACTAATAATACTAAGGGTCATAAGCTAAGAAATCTTGGAATATGGTTTATCCCTGTTCTTCTAATACCACTAATTTGGCCCGCTCATGCCATGATGATTGGAGAATTTGATCTATGGATGAATGGCGTGTTATGGCAAACGACAGAGCGTCCAAGTAGGCCATTAATTGGAACGATAAACACCTTTTTTGAAATGGATCCAGTTTTGTTTGTGCTCAGTATGGCCGGCTTGATTTTTGCAGCGGTAAAAAGAGATTTCTTTCTTTTGTTGTGGGTTATTCCATTTCTTATATTTCTCTATGTTATAGACTACGTATCATCATTCCACTTGATTCCACTACTTCCTGCATTCTCCATTGCCGCATCTAGGTTTATTGTAGAGATAACAAACAAAATTATTAAGAAAAACATGTTTCAGCAAATATTACCAATTGCCGTAATTTCAGGAATTATTATTTTTGGATTGATATCTACCACTATGTTAATTACAACAAATGTAAATTCATCTGTGTATAAAGCATTGGCTGTAATTGTTCAAAAGCTACCTAATAAAGACGATACTAACAATACGGCTTCCGTAACACTGGTAGCAGCGCCAACTTATTTTTGGCTGCCGAGATATGCCTTTGATAAAGCTTTTGAAGAGAAAAGCTATTTCAGCGGAAAGCCACTTGAAAACGAAAGGTATATTGTTATTGCCGACCGAGGGCTGACGCGCATCATGTCAGGAACTGATAACAGACCGCCTAATCCCCTAATGCAATATCTCTATGAAAATTCACAAACAATAGCTAGAGTTATTCCAGATGATGAAACTAAGTACAATGTTAAAAATTATCCCTATGCGAATATGCTCCAAAACCCTAGATCAACAGAAATTGAAATTAGAACCAATTACTAACTGACAAATACAACAATACTCCTTTTTTGTAGTTACTCTTGTTCTGATACCTACCCATATCACCGTATCGTCTAAAGAGAAAACTAGTAGATAAAAATAGAATTTTTCTGAGATTATATCAAAATAATATCACATAGATGTGATAATCATCATCGCTAAAGGAAAAAACATATCATTAAATTAATAATAATGAATTAGTAAAACAATACGAAGCAGTTTTGAAGCTTGTTTGTGTCGTGTAACAGGTAAGTTATGCAAGCTAAAATGGTTATTTGTAACGATAAATAATCTTCTTGAATCAAGAATTAACTGGTTTTAGCAATTACAGGGACAGGCATAATTTGACAAAAAATTGATGTAGATATGATTTAACAGACACTTGTTGATAATAAAAATATAATGATCCTCAATATGTTCAAATGGGTTGATACACCTTTCCTACTTCTATTATTTTTCGTTTATTCTGATAACTTAATAAAAATTATGAAATGATATGATATGGTAGCATATTGTTAAAGAAGTAAAAAACCTGTTAATATAATATAAATGTGATAAAAAGAGTTAGTCTTTGATGAGGTGTAGATAAAAGTTGCAAATATTAATGATAAGTTAGAAGACATAGACTTCAGAAGGTTTTGATATAATTACATTTGATATTTTGTATGTAATCATACAACTATCCTGTTTTATCGGTCAAGAAAGAACATTTAAAATAGTTTCAATGGCATGTCAATTAAGCAATTATTACTGATAATAACAGCCAACAAGACAAAGACGCGAATAAGAATGGAAACCGAATCATAATGCTAAGTTTAATTTTCAAAAATTATTTCTTTACTTTTCGATATGATAAGAAACTTATAAAGGTCATTTTCTTTTAAATGATGACAAAGACATTATCATGAAGGAAAAAATCTTTCTGTCCAGATTTTGTAGACAAAAAATGAGTTTGTATACTCTAAGTATTATAACAGCTATAATCATTCTTTTTGTGTTTATTGATTATACGTTATCATCATCCCAACCTACGTATGGTCAGTCCTTTGGCAATCTTACTAATCTAAGTAATAATACTGGATTCTCATCTAATCCGCAAATTACGACTTTTGGAAGCAACGTCTATGTTGTGTGGCGAGACAATAGTTCTGGAAACTACGACATTTATTTTTCATCAAGCGTAGATAATGGCACTACATTTAATGGTATCGAAAACTTGAGTAATAATGATGGACGATCTGACGAACCGCAGATAGCAGCAGTCGGAGTTAATGTATATGTTGTATGGCGAGACAATAGTTCTGGAAAAGATCAAATTTATTTTAAGAGAAGTTCTGATACAGGTAATTCATTTAACACTACAGAGAACTTGAGCAACAGTAATGGTAGCTCAACCGATCCGCAAATAACTGCGACGGGAAATAATGCTTACATCATATGGAGCGATACTACAACAGGAAATGGCGACATATACTTTAAATCAAGTACAAATAACGGGACTTCATTTTCATTCCCGAAAAATTTAAGCACAAACCTTGATGGACCGGCCCTTTTTCCGCAGGTTGAGGCTATGGGAAATAACGTATACGTGGTATGGCAAGACGAAACTCCTGATAAAGGACGAATAAGATTTAGAGCTAGTAACGATAATGGCAATGACTTTAGTATTACCAGAGTTCTGAGTCAGAAGAATGAAGTAAACGCTAATTCTCCGCAACTATCCGTATCTGAGAGGGCTATTTATGTTGTTTGGGAAGATAACTCCCGTTCTGGAAACAATTCTTCTAAGAATTTTGATCTGTTATTCAGGGTAGGTACAGATGGAGGCTCTACCTTCACAAATACAAAGATTTTAACAAAAAATCCAGGTGATTCATTTGATCCACGTACAGCTACAACTGGAGAGAACATGTATGCTGTTTGGGAAGATAACACCGCAGGAGATGATACTTCTTTAAATTGGGAGGTGAGATTTAGAGGAGTTCTATATAATGGAGAAAATACAACTGATACAAAAATATTAAGCGAAAGTATTGGCGAAGTAGCAGACTTTCCACAAATTGCTGCATCAGAAAGTAATTTGTACGTCGTATGGAGTGATCTCTTTATACGCACATATCCAGGAATGTTCGATATTTTTTTAACATTTAGTAAAGATGAAGGGAGAAATTTCAGTCAAGCCGTTAATTTAAGTAGCAACCAAGGAAGTTCTGTCTTACCACGTATAGCAGCATCTGAAGATCATGCATATATTGTATGGAGCGATACTACAACAGGAAATGGCGACATATATTTCAGATCAGTCTCTTGAGTAATAATTTCGTACTTACTACGCTTATTACTTCCACCTAGGTTTACTATTTTCATTCTTTTTGGCTGGGTTCACTTAACATCGCAGTGAGTAATCATTTGTTATGCATGTCAATCAATCAATAAATAAATTAAACTAATAGGGAATGTGTTGTAGTTTGCAGCTCCTTTCCTTTCTACACTGAAATAGTCATCAAAATTTTCAGTTCTGTCTTTAATGTACTAAATGGTTCTTTCAATTACATTTTCTCATATGGCAAATGAATAATATGATGTTGTTTTTTAGTTTGAGAAATTACAAGCTTCAGGATATAACTATGTACCACCGTCTATATTAAATACAGGATATTTTCCATACTTTCTTACTGCTGATGATCGTATATATATAATGCTCTGCAATAAACATCTACTTCTTTCGTATGAGATATGTATTCTCCTTACAATAAGATAAATGCTGAGATGTCTTTCTTAAAGATAGACCTGAAAAGTACAAGTGTAATGCATAGAAGATGTACTTTGAAGGTGTTCTATTCTTAGGAGCATAAAAGAGAAGTAGAATATCTTCAGCAATAGATTCAGTGTAAGTGAACAGAGGCTTCTTTTTCTTATTATTATATATATCCTACAAGGATGAGACCATTGTAGAGAGACTTTGAGTTCGATGCGCTTATAACATATAGATTTTCCGTTAATGAGTATTACAAGTATGTGAGAGTATTCTAAATAATGTTTGTGTCGCAAGTGTTCCCTCCCGATAATCGATGTTTTTTAGTCCTACCTCGACAATATCCATGCCAACAAGTTTAGAGGATTTATTTAAACTTTTTATAATTTTTAGAATTTCAAAAGGATTCAACCCAAATGGTTCTGGGGTGCCAGTGCATGGCACATATGGAAGGTCATAGACATCTATGTCAAATGATATGTATATATTCTTGTTTAAAGTTGCTGATCTAAGATAATTTGATACATTATCAATATCTCTATGTATTTCCCAAGAATCAAAGGTTACAACTCCATTTTCTTCTGCTATCTTGTTTTCGTCCTTATCAGTTTGCCTTATTCCAATTTGTATGATATTGACTCCTGGAATATATCCTTGTTTCATTAAATGATAAAAAGGAGTAGTATGGCACATCTTCATACGATTGTATTCAGGTTTCATATCTCTATGAGCATCAAAGTGAATCACGACGGGTTTTAGCTTTGACAATTGCCTCAGAGAATAATACGTCACAGTCTGTTCTCCACCCATGATTACAGGTAATTTATTTGACCTAACTAGCCTATCAGTTATTACAGGAATTGTCTTATTTAGGTACTCGAGAGATCTAATAATATGATCTTCATTTCTTCTTTTTTTATTTTTGAGAGGAATTCTTAAATCTCCAAGATCATATATTTTGGCTCTTTCATAGATATCTATTTTTTCATCTAAAATAAATGTTTCAATCTGACGAGCAGAAGTTAGCCTAATTGCCTCTGGCCCTCTTGAAGTTCCTTTGCCAAAACTAGTTGTAATATCTAATGGCACACCATAGAACACAACATTTGAATCATTGAATGTTACCTTGATAGGAATATCTGCAAAACTATATCCAGCCTTTGTTTTTTCAGGAATGATAAATAATGGTTCAAGAAAGTCTAGAGTGGTCTTCAATGATAATTACAAAATTAAAGGATTTAAATGCCTTTCTTCTTCTCTGACTAAAATGTCATTCGTTAACTGACTTGGCACCCAATCTTAAATTAAAGATCTGTCATCTCAAATTTATGAAGGAGATATTTAATTTTAAAGAATATTAAGATTGTTATCGTAAGTCACATAATAACAAATCTTTGCAATATACGATTCAAATCAATACTCAAATACATTATGACTTTTTTTGGTTTCGGTTTTAAATACATCGATTCATACATCCTCTATCCATCTCATTGAAGAAACCTGGATTAAACTAATTTCTATTCATAATAATAGGTTAAATGTTTTTTTATGTTTGTCGAAATACCTTCACTCAGTGAATGCTAAATGGACAAAGCCTTTAAACGAACAGATATTTCCATTCATTCACCGAAAATATATCCTGTTATGGAATTAAGCTAATTAAGCTAATTTGACATCTTTTTTAGTTGTCTAAGGATGATTTTATAGAACTCTATCAAATATAAAATATTTTTCTTCTAAAATTGTTGAAGAATTTTCTATTTGCAAGAGTATTCTTAGATATTTAAAAATATATATGTATAAACCTATTTACGGTAGAAGCTTAACTTTATCTACTCCAAAACAACTCATCTAAATTCGATTGTCTAGGCTTGCCCAATATAGATTTGAAATTGAAGTTTAAGGATGAGAGAAGCTGATCGAAAGTTGCCTCCATTGTCTCAAGATATTTTTCAGTATCTATATCTTCCATCCTAATCACAAGATCTATAGGTTTAACTCCTTCTCCAGTTTTTGTTTTTACATAGGAAATTATATCTCCAGCTTTTATTTCTTTTCCGTTATCTAGTAGTAATTTGGCTGCTTTGATATGCTGGGGTAATCCTTTATATGTTTCAACTTCCCGATCCTTTGTATTACGGTCTAGCGAAGATGGTCTACTAATAGCAGATGTCTTCTTACCGTATTTATTGGGAGATTTATTTACCATAACATTAAAACTTAAATCTGGTAGAGGTATTTTCCCGAGTTCTAGATTTCTAGCATTTTCTTGAATAATTTTCTTAATCTGTTCTTTAGCAAATTCAAAATCATTTGTTGAATTTACATCTCCTAAAATGTCCAAGATTTTATAAAATGCATTTCGTATAAATGGTGGGGTATGAGATTTCTTTCCTGTTAAACCTTTGACATCTACAGTACCATCTTGTACAACACCTAAATAATTTTTCTTTAAATCACTAAATACGACATATCTATATTGCTTGTCGATTTCAAGATCTATACCAAGATTATTTCTTGCCCATGCAGATATTTCTTCAACACTGGCAGTAGATGGGTTTTTTAAAAAAAGTGAGTCAGTATCTCCGTATATAACATCAATGCCTACCTCTTTGCATTTTTCGATCGTTTTAGTTGTTGTTGTTCTCCCTATTGCCGCTGTTGCATCGGCTACAGGCAAACAGTAGAGGGGAAAGATTTCCGCACCCATTACTCCATAACTGGCGTTAAGAATTACTTTGATCGCTTGGCTTACTACATTGTATAGTTGCTGCTCTTCAGCAGATATACTCTTATCTCTTGAAAGGTACTTGTAATAATTTACTCTTAAATCTCGCAGTGAACCAATTAAAAGGGATGTTAAACCTCTCTTTTCTTTACATATCCAATGCGTGGTTTCTGATATATGCTGTGCTGAATCATTCATGCAAGATTGATGCGGGCAATTTACTGTTTCATATGAAAGATTATGTACTTTGATGATGCTCGGATACAGACTTGCAAAGTCTACAACAACCACATTAAAATGGATGCCAAGAGCAGGTTCTACTACCAAACCACCTCGGTATTTTTTCTCTTTTATAATTGCGGTAGTTGATGAACTGCCTTTTGCTTGAAGTTCATCACGCCGTGGTATAAGTGCCTGCCTCTGACGATGCTCATAATATAACATCCCCCTTATCCATTGGTTAACACCAAAACGAGCGACATCATCAATTGATAATCTGCTTATCCTAGAGATGACCACTAAAAGTTTCATTAATAAATTATCATTAAAACTTGTCAATCTAAAAGTCAGATCTGCATCCTTAAGACAATACTCTGCCAGCTTTTGTGTTGGCAGATCGCTAATATCACCATCAAATTCGACTTTGCTGTCATTTAATAGAGCTTCACATATTGCGTTAAGCGTGTATTCAGTATATTTGCGGCTAAAAGCGTAGATTTGTACTGATCTGTTCTGGAATGTTCTAAATAAATCCAGATGTAATCCATGCTTTATTTGAACAGGCTCTGCCTGTATACCACGCTTTACAAAACTCTCTCTTTTGATTATTATTGGAATCTCATCCTTTGAGATTATCTCCTTGCCAATAGGATCAATTCTTGGATCTTGAGATCTAGCATAAAGGTAAGGAAGGTCGAAATCATCACCATTATAGGTAACAATAATAGGATAAGAATTAATGATTTGAAATGTTTTTTTTAATAATTCATTTTCTGTTTTACAAATCTCAGCTTCTTGAATGAATGAATGATTATCATCACGAGATTCATTCGGTTCTAAGACGAGTACTTTTTTAAATCCATCATTTGCCACAAAACCGACTGCAATAACAGGTCGATCATGATCTCGTGGCGTGGGCATCCTCCCTTCTTCTGATTCGACTTCTATATCTATGGAAACTCTTTTTAGATTAGGAATGGGTTGATTGAGAAGTTTGGCCCAGTTCGTAATGTATTGTCGATATTCATTATTTACCTGTTTATCTTCCTCTTCTTTTATTTTGTTCCATAATAGATTTTTTAGCTCTTCTTGAACTTTATTAGAAATTGGATATTCGAACCATTTTATTTCTTCTCCTTTCCTAATATAATACGATCCAGGAATTAGTCCAGTATCATATAGATAATTTTCATGATATTTTATGTCTGCTTCCCATGATGTTACTTTTTCTCTGACGCTATTGTCAGTTCCTCCAATTGATAATGGGTCAGGAGCAATTATTTTTAATATATCTATCTCTCTGTCAGATATTAAGTCGATTTTCTTTGTTGATTCTAATGAATATTTTTTTTCTAATTGAACAATTTTTTCAGCTGTATTTTTGTATTGCATCTTTGTATAGCAATACGGTTTGTGATTTGTTCTGTCACGCCAAAAGTAAATCCTACTAGAAGTAGAGTCATAAAACTTTAGATATACCTTTTGTTCGTCTCCCAAATAGATTGCTGAAAGTAAAAGCGAAGGTGTATTTTCTGGCAGCTCTTGTAAGTCGCCATATCTCTTTCTTTTGTCTGGCTGAAAATAATCTTGCTGAGTCAATATATTATTTAATTTCGAATATGAATATATTAAAAGCTTCATATTAAAATTACATGGACTGATACATTTATTTCAGATGAAAGGCTTATCACATTCTATTTAAATGGCTTGTAGACATCAATCGTATAATGTAAGCAAGCCCACTATACTAAACACAGAAAATTATATGCTAATACTATTGTTTTCTCCTTCAATATTACTCTTATTTACCAACTTTCATCATTGTATTTTTCTATGTTATTATTGTCATTTTCCATTCCTTCTGGTGTTACATCTAATTTCAGAAAGTTGCTTCATATAGTATTAAGACAAAGATCATTATAAAGCAAAAATTCTATAAACAAATGTCACACAAAACTTATTGATTATTCTAACTAGCTTTAATAAAAAAGTGGCCTTGAACTAACCGTCTGTAGAATCAACATTGCATCAAAAGAAGATGACACGCTTCTACATATATACATATCATAAAGCTAGAAGATATACTTTTTTACATCCTATACAATTATTTTTAGTATGGGATATGATTTTGATTCTTCTGATCAGCAAGGAATTTCTGGTAAGAAATTAGTCATAATCTTTGCTTTAGCTATAATTGGTGCTATTTTTTTCATTCAATTTCTATTTGGTTTTCCTCTAAATGACTTAATTAGGGAAAATGTAACAGAAGAAGCAAAAGTAATTACTAAAAATGATGGAACATGTGTAATAGAGACCTCTGATCATCCTAGAACTATTTCTGATTGTAAATATCAAGTAGGCGATTTGCTGCTAGTTACCTACAAGAATGGAACTGAACCTATAGAAAAGCATGAATTAAGAAGATCATCCTAAATACCATTATTACTATACAATCCATATGAATGAATTAGAAAAGTCAACTTTTCTATGCAAATTGAGTGTCAAAGTATTGCTTCCTTTATTCTAATTTTGTAACAACAAACAGAAATGTGCGAAAGTTTCTATATATCTTGCCCTCAGAAGCATATTATGTAAAAGGTACTAGTCCATATGTCTATACTATTATGGAATTTAGTCTATGAATAACACGAAGGAGACAAACACTATAAGCTCTATTTTCTATATAACATTTTGGTTATTTCTAAAAAGAAGGAAGTATTATATTTCTTTTCCTCTCTTCCCATTACAATTTTCATTTTTCTATAAACTATGAATTCAAAGATCAATTAAAATAACATTTGCCTTAATATAAAATGCAGGATTAATGGAGCCAGATCAATCTAGAATGGCGTTGCTGTGTCTATGTAAGCTAAATAGAACTATATTATAGAATATATGATCATTTGAATTATTTGCCAACTTTGATAACTTCCTACAACTATTTTTGCTAAATATGATATTCTACCTAGTCACATAGTTAAAAGAATGACGTTACAGGATTTTTTGCTGCCTCTAGAAAATGTAAAATTTCATAGCAAAACCTTTGTTCAATATGCGGATAAAAAGTATAAAGTTCTGATATCAGATAAGCGAATAATATTATATGCTCAGAGAGGGCACCTTCTTAAATCAGATGATATCGTTAGTGAACGCATTGATAGACTTCAAGGAATTGAATACACGGAGAAAGGTTTTATCTTTAGAACTGCAAGAATTTACATCCAAGGCACAACAAAAATAGAAATACGAGGCCCCATTTCAGAGATAAAACCATTATTCCATAATTTACAAACTCTCATCAACCGTAGCTAATCCATCTTTTATGTGGATGGATGTCATAATTTTATTTTGGTATCTTTGTTTTTCATTTTATTATGAGAACCTTGCTAACCTAACAAATTCTTCTCCTTCTTCTTTAGTTACCTAGTCATGTTAATTATATCAAGAAATATATAATATCTAAATGATCTAAAAGGCCTTTTGGCCTAATGTCTATTATTATCTGTCTAATCCAAATATCGAATATATTTTGAAGCAATGATTAGAACTATACACAAGATAATATCAAATATATCATCCAACATGAATTATTATTTTAAAGATTATGTGGATAAATTGGTATAGAAAGGATGTGGATAAATTGGTATAGAAAGGTATTGATTATTGGTCACTATATGCCCATAGCCACACATACACATTGATTTTGCAGATGCTGCTGCTGCCTGACCTCAAATAGAGGCATGCATTGACCAAGACTAGTAAAATAGATATGGGTGCCGAAGTAAAGCCGCTGATATCGAGATATCATCCAGCTGTTATAGCATGGGTATACGCAATATTCGGTTCTATCTTTTCAAATAGAGTATTTTAGGAGTTAAAGAGTAGAAGAAGATATTCATTGGATAAAAGACCTCTGAACCTGAAAAGCCGCTACTATTACTAAATGATGCTGTACTTAGACCTCAATCGACTAGATTGGCTGAGAAGAAGCAGACGGATTTATGACCGATGAGATTAATATTTACAGCATTCCAATACCAACTATTGTAAGCAGAGATCCCGTTAAAAAATCAGATAAAGATTATGAGACTTTTGAAAAATATTATTCCTTCTAGCAACGTATGATGATGATGACGACGACGACAAATAGAATATTTAGAATCACTCAAATATGAAGAGACGCTATGATAAAAGCACTCATGAAGTATAGTCCCATAATCCAATCAAGGTTGAAGAAAATGGCTAGATTATTGGTAATGACACTTAGAGAATAAGGTGCATATTATATCTAATGTAAAAGAATCATAAACAAACCTCAAAGATGTATGGAATTAAGATTTACAGAGATTCTAGTAGTAAAATTACCCCTAACCATAAATTATTTGTATGCACTTGCAGAACAATAGCTCCAAAATGCATCGCTGCATAACAAACAAAAATTATTAAAGATTAAGAAGAAAATATCATACAGGAAAACTAACTTCTTAGTTTTTTGATCAACTCTTTCATTAGAATGCTTATCTCCTATAGAGTTTAATGATTGATATAATTGGACAATAATGAGAAATTTCAAAAGGGACAAAATGATATAAATTATAACAATGAACCTAAGGTATCGCTAAATCCCCCAAACTTGACAGAAATTGGAAAAACAATAGTCTCAGACAAGTTCCCTATTACAATGGATAACTTCTGGTTTGCGCTTAACTCTAATGTGGTTGCTAATCCTTTTGACTTTATTACAGTAGAGAATTTGCATAGTACAAGAACTATTGGAATTGTAAAGGAATTGCAGACAATTGCTATTGACAGTTATTCCTTGCTTCAACCTGGTGTAAAAGAACAACAGCTGCTGCTGCCGCCTCCAACCACAACAACAACAACCACCACCACAACAGTAGATTTAGGCAGACAAGAACATCAATATATGTTGTCACCATATGTACTTACAATAGCTAAAGTTGCGGTAATGGCAAATACAGGAGTTGAAGTTGAAGGAACTAAAAATAGTATCTCTATAAGCATGCCAGTAGGAGCTGGAAAAACAGTAAAATTTGCTAGCGCTGAAGAAATAATATTTGCTCTCGGAATACCTGAGATGGGAAATCCAATACCTGCAGGAGTAATAGAGACAACCAATGGAATACAAGTTCCTATTACGCTGGATATTTCTTATTTGGCAGGGCCAGACACTGCACATGTAAATGCTTCAGGAATATCTGGTAACCAAAAAACAACCTATCTTTTATTTTTGTTACAATCAGCATACCAAAAATTAAAAAATGAAAATGTTGCTTTGATAATTTTTAATACAAAAGAAGGAGAATTGCTCCAAATAGATAAAAGACAAAAAAATGTCAAGGAGAGGACTGAAAAGCTATTTAATATATTGAATTTAGAAATACAGCCTTTTGATAATGTAAGATATTTTCTTCCAAGAGGAAAAGATGGAAAGCCAAACTCGGCTTATGTGCCTAATAACTACAAGACATATTCATATGAGCTAGAGGATATTTATGATAGGTTAGATCTCTTACTTCCAGATGCACATAATCCGGAATTCAACCTATCATCTATAATAGATTACATCTATGAATCATGGCCAATAAAAGATATTAATTCTGGAAGGAAAATAACAACATGGACTGATTTATTCGAATATGAAGAATATCCTCAAGAGATAGTTTCACACAAGTCCTCTTTACTTCACTTTCGAGGTTATCTTCAAAGATTCAGAAGATCACCAATGTTCACTGATAAAAAGGTAACTAGTACATATCTTGGAAAAGAAATTAAGAAAATAAAATCTGGTGATGTGTTTGTTATAGACGTTGGAATGATATCTTCATTGGATGAACAGTCATTTATTGTTGGAGACGTTATGAAAAGTATTGATGAGATGTATTCCTCAAGAGAATATTTAGGCGATGATAGTAATGACGAGAAAAACAAGAAGGATGAAAGGCCAAAATATATTCTAATTTTTGTCGACGAAATCAATAGATTCATACCCAGATCCGAGTATTTGGGAAGAATGAATGCTGTCTCAGAACAAATTATGAGGACCTTGATTGCAGGAATATCGAGAGGAACTATTCTATTTTCAGCACAACAATTCAAAAGTGCAACAGATTATAGACTCCATGAAAATACAGGACTGCATATAACAGCTAAGTTAGGATTATCAGAATTATCTACAGATCCTTACTCTATGCTAGATGAAAGTACAAAAATGAATATTGCCAGACTAAATAAAGGTGAACTAGTCATGATTCATTCTGCATTTAGGCATCCGATAAAAATTTCATTTCCTCGAGCTGCATTTATAAGGCTTTGAATTGAACTACTGTCATTCACACATTTGTAACTAAAAACTAAAAGTTTTAGATACTGTTCTTTTCTATTCGTATTTATTACCACTAATTTGTTTTATGTTCATTGGTCAACAACAACAAATAATCATGGCGCTACTTCAAATAATTCTACAGAAATAATTTTGTTTTTTATTAATATTGCTAGTAAATAATGACATTTATATAAAAAAATAAGAGACAGGTAAAAACTCTAAGTTGTCTTTACCGTTCTAATTGCATCCTTTAACATTTGTTCATAAATGGATATTGCAGCTAATGCACCACTCGCTGCAGCCAAGACTACATAATGTCTGTCTGTATCTATATCTCCAGCTGCATAAACATTAGGTACTGTTGTTTGCTGCATCGCGTTTATCTTAACATAACCTTCATCAAGTTCACAACCTATTTGTTTTGCAAGATTATTTTGAATGGTATATCCAAGATGATAAAATATGACCTCTGTATCATAGCATCTACCACTTTTACAAACGACTCCTTCAGGAAACCCCCTTTGATTCCCAGCTATTTCAATTACTCCATCATTTTCAACTATATCTATACCCAAGGTATTGGCTTCAGTTCTTTCGTTATCAGCTAATTGATATCGATCTTCTTGTATAAACAATGTGATCTCTTTGGTCCATCCCAAGAATTCTTTTGCATAGCGTAGGGCATTATTCTCCTTAGATGTAATTATGGCTAGTTTTTTGTTGGTACTTTGAAAACCATCACAATGAGGACAATGCCATATTCCATTTCCCTCGAACTTTTCAAAATTCTTTACATTAGGCTTTACATCTCGGATGCCTGTTGCAATTATTATATATTTTGCTTTTACTGACTTGCTCCCATCTTCTGTCATCAGTAGAAAAAATTGCTCTTCTCTTTCAATCTTATCAACTTTTTCTTTGATTACCTTAATTGAATCATATTGCAGTACATCTCCCCAAGCTTTTTGAATAAATTGTTTTGGCGGGACATTTTCAAAACCTAGATAGCCATGGACATGTTTACTCACCGAGTTTCTTGTGTCTCCACCATTGAAAATTACGGTGGGACGAAGATATCTTCCAAGGAGCAATGCAGCAGACAACCCAGCGAATCCTCCACCTATGATAGCTACATCAAAGATCTCATTATATTCATCTACATTGTGATTTCTCATATCATCTAGGATATTGTTATTATTATTGTCATGTTGGTCAGTTTTAACTATATTATTATTATCTAGTGATCTAGTAATTCCTGAGCTGAATACCTCTTCTTCTTCTTCTTTCATATGATTTCTTATGTATAAGGTATGCAGTATACCATTTAATAGATATGACAAATAATTTTAGATTATATGATAGATTATATGATTTCTCTTCATTTCGGACAAAGGGAAGAATTATGTTGCAGATTCTAATATTCTAAAGATAGAATTAATCAAAGGATAATACTCATTGAAATGTTTACCAAGTCTCTTTTTGCCATTAAAAAAAATAATTAAATATATTTTAACTTAATCATTAAGACAAAACAGTAACTTATTTTTTGACAAGACACGGTTTTGTATATATTTTCTTTTAAAATTAATCTGTATCAATATGTTGCAATTAGAGTATGGTATAGTATCATCCCATTTTACTTTATTTGATATTACCTAATTTTGTCGTCTTCTATTCGACAAAGTTATAGATAATAATTAAGATTATTCTTACTTTCTAAAAAGTTAGTTGCATATTTTAAACTTTAACTATAATTTTTTGCTACACTCTAGTTTGAAATCTCTTGATAACGATCATAATATGGAAGGAAACTGTCAAATACATTACATTATATTATTTGTTACATTCAGATTTACTTACAAGTAAAATCTTTCATCTCTAATGATTAAAAAAACTATGATAGAAATAAAAAAGGTGACTGTATTCTTACAGTCTAGTAGCGTCTTTGTCTTCCTTCTGTTTCTACAGAGAAGCCACTTACAGTATTACCTGATCTGTCAACATCTCTTGCTGTGTGCTCAAATGTCTTTGCGGCATTAACACCTAATCTTGAAAATTCCTTTGCGTTGTCTTTTGCATGCTGCATAGATGTCTTGAATGCTTCCAAATTTGCAAATATTGTATTATTTACAAGTCTGGTTGCTGCAATTGTGTTATCAGCAAAACTGCTAACCATCCTTGCATATGTTTCAGTCATAGTTCTTGGCGACAGATAATTTGACCAAAATACTCTGTTTGCATTCTCAACTTGAGGAATCCATGCTGATTGGAGTGAGTTGATGATTTCTTTTTGTGAATCTACATAGGTATCTACAATTTCTCTAGTTGCTTGAATAGTCTGCTCTTGATAATCATTGACAGCTTGAGTGTAACGTGGAATTTGACTTCTTGCTTCATCTGTTGTCTTTCTAATGTTGTCTTTGGTCTCATCTAGTGCTCTGCTGACTGCTTGTTGTTGATGCTCTCTTAATTGGGACTGTGATGGTGATGTTGATGTTGATGTTGTTACTGTTGTTTCATCTTTTCGTTCTTCTTTTTTTGTTGACATAACATATGTAAAACACAACGGATATATAAATGGTTCCTAATGGTATTATACACCATCAGCAACCATAAAGACTCAAAATGACCTGAGACGTCCTTTTTTCCTTCTTCACCCAGTTATCGAAATACAGACCAGGACCCCATTGTCTGAAATTCACTCACTAACTCTACAATGGTTTTAGCGCAGGATGAATCTCTTGTAATATGGGAATTTTCTGTTCAGTAGCTGTTAAGGAAAACAGCCTAGATATATAACCAGATGATTAAAATCTTTTAAACTTTGTATAATAAAAACTTTTAGGTAAGAATGGTCGATATTTTCTTATCTATCTTTATATACTATTCTACGACAGATCATAATTTATTGGAAATATAACTGGTAGACGAATGTTTGCAAATGACTACACTATTCATCAAGGTATTATTATATTCTTATAATAAGTATTACATTTTCGTTAATATTTCGTTTTCAATCAAATATCTATGACACCATTAGCTTGGAAATATTCAATTGAATCCACGATTTAACTAGACTCCTCTTGTAGCGCATCTCACTTCGATAGGGATGAATATCACCCATACTGTAGGAGATAATCAACCATCGGAAATCAAAATTTCTATGTTATATACCAATTGATAATGTCGAAGACAGTTAAAGATTAGCATTTTTAATCTTTAACAAGGAGGGATTTCTAATAATATCATCGAGCGAAGCAAATTTTCAATCAATTATATAGTAATATCAGATTTAATGGATCATTAAAATTCATATGGTGAGCAGGAATACTCTGAATATTTCAAAGGGGATATACTAATCTAAAAGAAAAAGAAGAATTAGGATACACCTTCATTAGATGTTTTGAAGATTGGAAGAGAGTATTGGTTATGCAGAATTGATTAGAAATAGCAGTTTTGTCCTATCAGTATGAGAAAAACAACAATTGTCTTTC
>DASQRW010000246.1:0-13947 GCA_035642715.1 Nitrososphaeraceae archaeon
TGAATACATAATTAATAATAAGGAACATCATGAATTCTTTAATAGACGAACAATATATTCTGATTTAATCAATAAATTAGAAAAACTGCAACTTGTAGAACCTCTTGATTTAAGACTAACAACAAATACATTAGATACGGTCATAGAACTTTTTTCTGTTGACGCTAATTGGGATAATATAGACGAGGAATACAAAAAAACTCATCCACTTATCCTTATTAGAGCTAGAAATATACTATTTACTTCAGTAATGCTTGTTTTTCAAAAACATTAATTGGATTTGTTCTTATATTCAATTCACTAGCGATTAGATCCTGTTCTCTTTATTTGACAATGTTGGAATTATCTGCTGCTTTTTTGTTTATCATTTCTGCAGTTTGATATAAAATCATGGAAACGGATGATAATCTATAGTATAGACTAAAAAATTCCTACTATCTATAGAAACGTATCTATCGAAATGTTGATCTGTCTTTAAGTGCAATTATGTGTTTCTCTCCATTTTCATAGGTCTTTTCAAAATCTATTTTAAAATTGTATGATCTGAGAGACTCTATTATCGGCTCATAAGTATCCTTACCATGAACTTCTATAAGAAGTGAAATATCTTTACTGTTCAATAATACATTGTGGGCACCTTTTAATACTTCGAATTCTGCTCCTTCAACATCAATTTTAACCCAGTTCACATCTGTTATTTTATTTAATTGCAATAGATAATCTAATGTATTAGCATTTACTTCTACAAATTTATCTTCAGTTTTATCTTTATATTTTGTAAAAACATAATTGGACATTATACTATGGTGCATCGTATAACCTGATTCTTCATCTGGTAGATATAATTTTATTTTTGTTTCTTTAGAATATACTGCATAATTTAAAGGTGTAACATTAGTTAATTGATTTAGTTTGATGTTACTTTTTAACATTTCAAAATTGCTAGGATGAGCCTCAATAGCAACTACTTTTCCATTTGTACCAACTCGCTTTGAGCTTATTATTGTATAGCGACCCATGTGTGCACCAATATCCACAACTATATCTCCTTGCTTAGGAAGAAACCGTTCTATTATATCATCTTCATGTCTTGTCATAACTATGAAATCTTCCTTATTGAGAGGACAGTAGATATTGTAATTATGTTTGGGTACATAGATTTCTAACATCAGCGGATCACCTATTTTTAAAAATTTGATAGCTCTATACAAAAAATCTTTGAAATTAATACCTCTTTTAGTATAAAACATATCTGTTCTTTTCTTACCTAAAGCTATTTTAAATGAAAATCTTATACCTCGATAAATAATTTTTAAAAAAGACAGATAGAATTTATCTAATATAGTTGCTCCTTTTGTTTCCCTTAGCCACCATGAATTGCTTCCTATAGAATCTTGATTAGATAAAGTAGTCCTTTCTTTCATTTCTATTATTTCTTTTTATTCAAAACAGTTTAAATCTCTTTTTAATAGACATAATCGTTCTTGTTTTTAACATAATTGAATCATTAGATGCAATCTATAAAAAAGTAGAGCATGAGATTCTTCTAGATAGTCTATCTAAAGAAATCTCTTTCGTAATATAGTCAACTTATGATAAATGCAAAATAAATCGTCTATAGATTAGCGAAGCGAGTTATAGGATCAATTATTCTCTATGTCTAAATTAAAAACAAAAGCTATTGTTCTACTGCTAAATAAGTCCCTCTATACTTCCATTTAAGTTCAAAGAAAAAGATGGATAATAGTGGTAGTAATTCAAGTTATTTGCTGAACAGTAGCTTAAGTATAAATTACAATCGCAATTTAAAGACATTGTCTAATCTAATGTCTGATATAATTAAAGTGATAATTGCTGTAATATTATCTAGCATGTCTTTATTTCTGATGGCTAGTTCTTTATCTAATACCACAGAAGGACATGAAAATTTTGTCAAGGGGGTTGAATCTATTCCGAATGACAGGTATTTGCAAGCAAAAGTCATAGTAAATGACGACTTTGAGTTGACAGCATATATGGCCGTGACAAACGACCAACAGGTAAAAGGTTTGTCTGTCAGAGACCATCTAAAAGAAAATGAGGGAATGTTATTTGTTTACGAACAACCTACAAGGCAAGCATTTTGGATGAAAGATATGAAATTTCCAATTGATATTATTTGGTTAGACAGTAATGGCACAGTTGTTCACATTGAACATAATCTACAGCCATGTATCATGACTTTTGCTTTTATCTGTCCATCGTATATTCCAGATGACGATTCACTTTATGTCTTGGAGACAGTAGCTGGTTTTTCTAAAAAGCATGGTATAAAGGTAGGAACAGATGTCGATTTTCAACTAATTAGATGAGAACTTCCTTTGGTCAATTTTCAAAAATGTTAAATCTTCCTCTACTTTCTAGAGTATTTTAAAACCTGTATGTTGTAAAGCCTACATGAAGTACATGTGAAATTGTTTCTATTCATTAGAACAATTATGCCTCAGCAAACATAATCTGTCACTATTGAGTATAATAATTTACTTTCGTATTGTCGGGTAAAAGCCAAGAATGTTAAATGCCTTATTGTATTATAACATCTTTTTATTTATCGACAATAGAAATATTTCCAAAAGTCTCATCGTTTATTAAGCGTTTATTATAACTTGTATCTTACATAATTACAGATATTCCGACGGATGCCTAACAGAATATTTTTTATTTATTATTTGCCATATATCTACAAAGCGACATTTAGAAAAATATACTAAGCATTTCATCAGCAAAAAAGAGGCTTTCTGTTTTACATATAATAAGATTTAGATTCCGATTAAAAGATGCAGTAGAATTGTTATCTATCTATTACTAATCATAAAAGTTCCTATTTCAATGAACATTCACTATCTGCAATTCTAATTCCTTATGCATAATTGAAGAAAGTTCAAGTGAAAATAATATATAGAGATTCTATTGCCAAGTAGGAGAAGATTTGAAGCATTCAAAAGGAAAAGTTTGAAAAAAATTACAGTTATAAATTAATGGTCAGACAAACAATCTCATCAAAAACATCTACTAATTAAAGAAGAGAAAAGCAATAAAAATAATACCGTAAATAGACTACCAATTCAGCGTAACTAGTAAAATAAAATTTGTTATGGCATGATCAGACAGGAATTAATTAATGATATAATCCCTCACATAAAAGAGATATGATAGTAAATATTGCTATTATGATGTCAACCAATTATTATATCTTTTTTCATCATGGAATATACTAACATAGTATAGCTATCGTTTTAATGAAATTAAAGTAATAATAATTAAAAATATAAGATAGACAACTTATCAATTGTGATAATGAAATAACTCCGTTATACATTTGTGAGTGATAGAGTATCATAGAGCTATCTTGTACTACATATTTCTAAAATGAGTTCTTTGACTTTCTTCGTAAAGCAAATCTTATAACTCATATATTATACATATACTTATATCAATTATATGATAAAAGAGTAGTAATTATTAAATAATTTAGCTATATAACTATAGCATTGGAAGAATTCGTATTGGAGAGAATATTAAGATCACTTGTTGAAGAAGAAAGCATATCTAGACTCCTTAAAACTATTGAAAAAGAAAAGGGTGAGCAGACCACTCAAGATTTTCCCAACGTATCGTTGGATTCTGGAGTTATAGAGAAAAGTAAGAAAATATGGGTTAACTAAACAAAAATTAACTGTAAAAAGATAGAAATATGTAATAAGTGAAATTTATGTATTACAATATCGTAAGTAGAAGCAAGAGAAGTAATGCAAGAGAAAAGAATTTTAATAGTAGACGATGAACCCGATGTGAATTTAGCTCTAAGAATAGTGCTAGAAGATAATAATTTCATTGTTGATTCTTTTAATGATCCCCTCCGAGCATTAGAGAATTTTAAAGCTGATATGTATGACTTAGCAATTCTCGATATTAAAATGCCAAAAAAAGACGGTTTTGAAGTATACAAGGAGATTTTGAAAATTGATAACAGAGTCAAGGTTTGTTTTTTGACAGCTGGTGATATTAATTATAGATCGCTTAAGGAAACATTCCCGACATTAGATGAAAATCAATTTATTAGAAAACCTATTGAAAATATAGAGTTAATAAAACAAATATACAAAATAATCAATTTTGATTAATGAAAACAATATAAAAATAAAATACTGTATTTCACTAAACTGAATAGCAAAGGTAAATTCAATCGATGTTTTAAAGTGAATATAATCAGACGCCTTTAGAATACCTACCACTAATTTTATTTACTTTGCCATTGCAGTTGCATATAATCTTGACTTTGTTATCAGAACTTTTGAATTATTTTTCTCTTGCATGTGCTAATGCAATTCTACGGCAAAAGCAATTCTTTTAGACTAAACAGATCACAATATCAGACTTGGTCTTTTCTTTTACTATATCTTTTTATCAATATTGAGATTGATTCAAACCTATTTACTACTACACATAGACAACTGCAGAAAACATTCCTATATTATTACATCTTTTGCTACCAATATGATAATTTCAATAAATGTAGAATTATTCTATATTCTGAATCATAAGCAATCAAAACAATTCGTCATTCCATAACACACATTCTTCATCCATAGTTCAAATACAATCAGAATATTACATGTCAGCCTCTATTGATTTTCTTAAGACAAAAAAATTACTGAAAAATCCTTAATCATTATCACAAACTATCATCAATAATTCAATTACTTCAAGCTTTTAAGTAATGTATCAACAGGTAATGTATTAAGCACGTCTGATTGTTTTGCCCAACCCCGTCTGGCTTGACCTATGCCAAATTTCAAAAACGCAAAATGGACAGGATGATGAGCATCTGAATCAATTACAAGTTTGATATTATTTTCAACTGCCATTCTTATATAATCGTCTTTTAGGTCAAGGCGGTCATAATGAGCATCGATTTCTAGAACAGTGCCTGTATCTTTTGCTACATCTATCAATTTCAGTATATTAACAGGATATCCTTCTCTTTTATTTATTCGTCTACCTGTAGGATGAAAAATAATATCAACACTAGGATTCTGTGCAGCTTTTATTAGTCTCTCAGTTTGGACTTCAATTGGTTGTGCGAAATTAGAATGGATTGCTGCTCCTACTATGTCAAGTTTGTCTAATACATTATTCGCAATATCAAGCGATCCATCCTTCATTATATTTACTTCGGCAGAGGACAATATTCGAAAATTATTCAATAATATTTGATGATTTTTTTGATCCTGGATATGCTGATTCATTTTTATCTTGTCATTTATTTCTGCGATTTTATTAGCCTGATTCAGTATTTGTTTTTCGTCAAGTCCATTAGTTAATTTCAAGCTTTTTGTATGGTCTGTGATGGCAACGTATTCAAGTCCAAATTTTTCTTTTGCAGCTAAAGACATGTCTTCTATAGACATTGTTCCATCGGTATTGTTACTATGAACTTGCAAATCACCCTTCAAGCCGTCATATTTTATTAAACTTGGAAGGCTTCCTCTTTTTTTTGCAATTTCAATTTCACCAGTATTCTCACGCATCTCAGGAGGAATCCAATCTAAATCTAGCACCTGATAAACTTCTTCTTCAGTAAAACCTGCAACCCTTTTTTTATCATTGTCAAAGATTCCCCATTCATTTAAGTGAAGACCTTTTGCAAGTGCTATCTTTCGCATTGCAACACCATGTTCTTTGCTCCCGGTAAAATATTGCAGAGAGGAACCAAAACTTTCTTCAGGAACAACCAACAGATCTGCATCCATTCCATTATTCAGATGCACAAATGTTTTGCTTGGTCCTTTACCAAGGACCTCATCAACCTCAGGCATTTCAACAAAGTAATCCATTACCTTTTCGGGACTATCAGATACTACAACGTAATCAATATCTCCTACTGTTTCTTTCATTCTCCGAAAAGAACCTGCCGCTACAACTCTTTTTACTCCTTGTACATTGGATAGATGAGTTTCTATTTGTTTTACAATAGGATAAACTTCTCCTATAAGATGTCTATCCCTACCTTTCTTGAATATTTGAATCTTTTTTAGAATTGTTTCTTCTTTGTTTTGAGAAAAACCTTGGATATTTCGAAGCCTTCCTTCTGATGCAGCTTTTTCTAGACCTGATAAATCTTTGATTTTTAATTTATCATAAAGAATTTTAATTGTTTTGGGACCAATACCTTCTAGATCATAAAAGTCGTCAATATTTAATGAAGTTGTTGCCTTTAGCTCTTCATAGTACTTTATTTTTCCTGTCATTATATATTCCTCAATTTTTAAGGCAATTGCTTTTCCAATTGATGGTATCTTTTGTAGCCCCTCTAATCCTTCTTTTCTGTATATTTCTTCAATACTTGTAGACAAACTTGCGATGACGTCAGACGTTCGCTTATATGCTCTAGCTTTAAAAGTTGCATTAACATTATTTCCATTCATTTCTATGATAAATCCAATTTTACGAAATGTCTTTGCTATGGCTGCATTCTTCA
Source organism: Nitrososphaeraceae archaeon (assembly GCA_035642715.1). Classification (GTDB taxonomy): domain Archaea; phylum Thermoproteota; class Nitrososphaeria; order Nitrososphaerales; family Nitrososphaeraceae; genus JAJNBK01. Next base: position 6,521 of record DASQRW010000246.1, read on the forward strand.
TAATTTATTATAGTAATATAAAAGAGACAGTAATATGTCTAGATCTAAACCATAGACAGTATCTACAAGGGATCTATAATACTTCAAATACTACCGTCGATAGAGATCATAACCTATCATATATGACTGGAGTCAATGACCACTAAGCGTTTAAAATCATAACTAGTTAGTATGCTAAGAATAAATTCTGTATGAGATTATAGTCACTTGTAGTCATAGTCATAGTAGATATATCGTCAAGGCGATAGCAGCTTATACATGTATAATCTATATAATAAATATCATCATATAGATATTTAAGTAAACTATCCACAAAATTATAATTAAGGCATAAAGTTGATTGCATTGTTCGATCTTAATGAATGGCCAAAGTATATGGGATGCAAACAAAAAACAAGACTTTCCAACTATAGAAGATATATTTAGAGCTAGGGAATTACTAAATAGAACAACTATTAGAAAAACGCCATTACAGAGATCTGATACATTTTCAAAATTTATTGGTACCAATATTTTCCTCAAACTCGAATCTCTACAGAGAACAGGTTCTTTCAAAGTTCGGGGGGCGTCTGTTAAAATTAGTATGTTATCTGAAGAACAGAGAAAATATGGCGTTATTGCTGCATCTGCTGGGAATCATGCGCAAGGAGTTGCATATGCCGCATTAAGAAATAATATTTCATGTACAATTATTATGCCACAGAATGCGTCGCCAGCTAAGGTAGCGGCTACAAAAGCATATGGAGCAAGAGTAGTTTTACGGGGACTAGATTATGATGAATGCTGGATTGAAGCTCAAGAAATTGCTAAGAAAGAAGGACGCACAATAATTCACGCTTTTGACGATTCTCATGTAATATCAGGCCAGGGAACAATAGGTCTAGAACTATTAGAAGACTTGCCAGAACTTGACCAAGTATATTTGCCAATAGGAGGTGGTGGACTAGCGGCAGGAATTGCTATTGCCATAAAGTCCAAAAAACCCAGCGTGAGAATTATCGGCGTAGAATCTAAAGCTTTTCCTGCAATGAAAGAATCACTTGCAAGAGGTTCTTTGCAAAATATAAAAGCAGGATATACCATTGCTGATGGTATATCTGTAAAGTCTCCTGGCAAATTGACATATGAAATAGCCAATAAATATATAGATGATGTAACATTAGTGGATGATTCTTCAATATTAAAGACTATGTTTTTGCTTATGGAAAGATCTAAAATGGTTATAGAACCTGCAGGGGCTGCAAGTCTAGCATATTTGCTTTCGAATGGCCACCCAAATAAGAATAAGAATGTGGTGTCATTACTCTCGGGTGGGAATGTTGACATGTATTTACTTGGTCAGGTGGTTGCAAAAGGTCTTATGCAGATGGGCAGAATGCTCAAAATTTTTATCCAGTTACAGGACAAGCCAGGAGCATTGAAGACAGTAGTGGATGGTATTGCCGAATTGAACGTTAATATTGTTGAAGTTGTTCACGATAGATTAAGTTCTAATATTTCAGCTGGAACTGCGGGTGTTTATCTGAGCCTTGAAATGGAAAATGAAAAACATGCAGAACGTTTAATCGAGTTTCTAAAGGGTAAATGGTTAGATTTCAGAATAGTTAGCTGACAAAGCTGTATTCTCTGAATCCAGCTTTGTCAGCAGTGCTGCCGCCAATCTTTGTTAAGACGAATTCTTGATGAGCATTCAAAAGAAAATCATCGAATTTCCTTTCATTACCATGAAGTATCTTATATTCTTCCATGGATAACTTTGTTCGTGGCCCATTTTCTTCTTCAAGATTCATTCGTTTTACAATCTCTTTATACTCTGGCTGTATTATACCACTAAATACCATAGCACTGCTACCACTGCCATAAGATCCGAAACCTACTCTCTTGCTTTCAAGATCTGTACCTTTTTTGTCTTCAAATTCAAGTAAACTTCTAAATCCCATGTACATTGAAGCAGTGTATAAATTCCCTATAATAGCAGATGCTTCAAGTGAGCTTGCCATTTTGTTTTCAAAAACCTCATTATAAAAAGAGGTTTGCATAAATGCACGTCTGAATTTTTCATCAGCTTTCATAAATTCCTTGTCGGCAAGAATCGATTCAATGGTACCCCTCGAATCTGGTTGATTTGGCTCTTCCATTCCTACCTCTTTTATAATATGGTTCCAACGTGGAAGATGTCGCCATTCATGCCTTAATAAATAGGCTAATGCCTTTTCACCCATTCTTCTATAAGGAAGATGTACACTGAAAAAGTCAATGTGATCTGTAATAGATTCACCATCCGCAAGTTCAATCAATCCTGTTCTAATAGCCTTTTCTTTATAGCTATCGAATGCTTTCTTTACTTGAATCAAATATAATAGATTAGAATAGTTTCCGTTAACAAGAGGAGTCTCTTTTCCAAAAGGTCTGTAAAAATCATATTCATTCTTGATGATTGTAGAGGCAACTTTTTGATCAAAAGCTAGTAATCTAGGATTATCCTTAACCAGCATGGCAACAGCACCTGCTCCTTGTGTATATTCACCAGCTGAACCGATATCATATTTGGCAATATCGCTTACAATAACAATAGCAGCTTTGCCATTATTCTCCTCTGCTCTGATCCAATTTGCATTGTCATATAGTGCATAAGATCCACTGACGCATGCAAATTTACATTCAATTCCACCTGCGTGTTCAAAGGAACTTTCTCCATAAACCTGTTCTAACATTCCTATGACAAAAGAATTCATTGCCTTTGATTCATCAAGAGCAGATTCGGTAGCTATATACATTCTTCCTATATGATCTGGATGCAAATTGTTTCTTTGCATTAATTTTAAACATGCATTAGCAGCCATACAGGCTGGATCTTGATTAGTATCCACTAAAGCCATCTTTTTTATTCCGATACCATACTCTAACTTTTGGGGGTCAATTCCCCTTGCCTTGGCAAAGTCTTTATAGTCGACATAAAGTTTCGGGATATAGATAGCCAGGTCATCAATCCCAACTGGCATACGACAGAAACTATATAAATAGACATTTAAACGTATTTCTAATTTGATTTGACAAATGGTAGACAATTCATTGACATAGAAATCCCTCTGATCTTTGTATTACTCATACTAAATCAAACCTTTTGAGCTTATTTAGACTATACATGGCACTTCGGAAGAAAGAGCCTTTAATTTATTTTGAGTAATTTTAATAATATTTTATAGTCTGATAGAAATTATTTCTTTCTGCAATTTTAAAACCGATCTGCTTGACTGCATCTATAATTTTATGTGCAGTAAGTTCGGTCGACCTGGCACCTGTTGCACTCACTACCTCTTCGCCGATAAGAGTGCCACCAAAATCATCTGCACCATAAGTTAACGCTAACTGGGCCATGCCTATTCCATTTGTTAGCCATGATGATTGGAGATGATCTATTAAACCGTAATACATTATTCTACAAACAGCAATCATTTTTAATAGACCTAAGCCTCCTGAAGGATATCTTACCAGTCCGTCCGATTGTATCTGCGTTTTGTTTGGCTCAAAACTCCAAGGAATAAATGCCATAAATCCCCTTGTTTGTTCCTGTAATTGTGCAACTTTTATAATATGCTGCGCTCTCTGTTCTTCAGTTTCAACTGTACCATACATCATTGTGGCTGAAGACTTTATACCAAGTTCGTGAGCCTCTTTCATTATCTGAAGCCATTCTTGGCTCTTTAACTTGAGAGGGCTGATCTCTGCTTTTACGTCATCATTAAGAATTTCAGCGCCTGCACCAGGAAGAGAATCCAGTCCTGCTTCTTTTAATCTGGCAAGAATTTCCTTTGTACTGCTTCTCTCAACTCTTGCAATCATATCAATTTCCGATGCAGAAAGTCCGTGGATTCCTATATCAGGTGATTTTGTCTTTATCGCTTTAAAAGCCTCCTCATAATACTCAACCCTCAAGTTAGGATTATGTCCTCCCTGAATCAGTACTTGGGTAATACCGAACATCTCTCTCGAAACCAAAACACGTCGAACGATTTCTTCTAGCGGAATGGTATAAGCTTCACTATGTCCAGGAGGACGGTAGAATGCGCAGAATTTGCAATAAGTAACACAAACATTTGTATAGTTTAGTATAATATTATTTACAAATGTAACAGTATTTCCATACAGCCTCTGCCGCAATATATTTCCAACAAGTCCTATTGCGTAGATATCATCAGATTTGATTAGTCTTACACATTCTTTGAACCCGAGGCGTTCACCATTTAATACACAATTTAAAATGTCCCCAACATCAGATTTACTAATTAAATGTTGCACCGAAAAGGTATGTTGCAATATTACCGTAATTTTTTGAACCATCAATGCTATTTATTCTTTACAAGCATTTCCCCCACGGTTAGTATCAAATGTTTTATATTAACTTCAAATTATAGAACATTTAATTTGTTACCATATATTTCAGGAGGAACTCCTGCTTTAGAAAAAGCACTTGCTGGCGAAGAATTATCATATGAAGATGGTGTCCAGCTGATGAATGATGAGAACCTATTTTTGTTAGGATCTGTAGCTGATAGGATTCGTAAGCGCCTTAAAGGTGATACTGTTAGTTTTGTCACTTCTTATTATCTAAATTATACTAATATTTGTGCCGCAAGTTGTCCATTGTGTGCATTTTACAGGAAGGGCAATGAATTCGATGCTTATGCCTTAACTATCGAACAGATTTTAACAAGAGTTAGTATTGCTATAAAGCAAATGGGAGCAACTGAAATTCATATTGTTGGTGGTTTTCATCCAAAGATGGGTCTTGATTATTACGAGGATATGATAAGGACAATAAAGGAAGAGTTTCCTACTGTGACAATTAAAGCATTGACTCCTGCTGAAATATTTTTTATATCTAGACTTACTCGAAATTCAGTTAAAGAAGTGTTGTTGAGATTGAAGACTGCTGGGTTAGATGCGCTACCGGGTGGCGGAGCTGAGATTTTTCATCCAGAAACCCGGGATGTAATTGTCAGAGGAAAATGTTCTGGTGAAGAATGGCTTGAAACTGCTCGTCAGGCACACAACTTGGGATTAAGGAGTAATTGCACAATGCTTTTTGGCCATCTAGAAAAACCTGAACATATTGTAGATCATATTTTGAAGATTAGAGAACTCCATAAAAAAACAAAAGGATTCACCACCTTTATTCCCTTAAAATTTAGCTTGGATAATACAGAATTAGAACAAAAAGAGATAATCACTAGAGAGAGTCCTTCTACTTATGATTTGAGAGTTATTGCAGTATCGCGACTCTTGTTAGCAAATGTACTTGATAACATCTCAGTATATTGGGTTGCGTTGGGAAAGAAACTGGCACAGGTCGCATTGTCATATGGAGGCAATGATATGGTAGGAACTGCATTTTCAGAGGAAATATTTAAAGCTGCAGGCAAAACTGCAGGAACTTCAGTTCAAGAACTAGTTAATCTAATAAAAGAAATCAAAAGGAGCCCTGTTCAGAGAGATACATTCTTCAATATAATTAGAAAGTTTAACTAAATCTTTTACAGAATATGTATATTGTATATATGTATGTGTATATGTATATATATTTATATATATATCAACTTATGATGAGTAGTTTTTATGACGTATACTATTTAAAATGATATTGTATGTTTATGCAATTTACTGTTTCGGTATTAATAGATCTTTATTGTCAGAATCATTTCTTTACTTGATATCAACAAAATGAAACAGGAGAAATAACAATCAATCAAGAATCAGATTTAGTAAGACAAGAACTAAAACAAATTAGACTGGTGGAAATGTTAAAAAAGAGCCTTCATAGGTGTTTTCGTAGGATTATGTGTTTCTCTCCTCTGTCCTGGCTCTTTTCAAATTCTATTTTGAAATTGTACAAGTTAAGAAACTCTATTATTGGTCTATAAAGATTAGTACCGCCGCTAAGGTTATGAACTTCGATAAGAAGTGCAATATCTTTACTTTTAGATAGCACATTACTAGCTCCTTTTAATACTTCAAATTCTGCTCCTTCAACATCAATTTTAACCCAGTTCACATCTGTTATTTTATTTAATTGCAATAGATAATCTAATGTATTAGCATTTACTTCTACAAATTTATCTTCATTTTTTGCTCTGTCCGACATTACAGTATTATATGTAGTATGACCTAGTTCTTCACCTGGCAAATAGAGTTTTATTTTTGTTTCTTTAGAATAGACGGCATTATTTAGACTTATAATGTTAGTTAATTGATTTAGTTTGATATTACGATTTAACATTTCAAAATTGCTAGGGTTAGCTTCAATAGCAACTACTTTTCCATTTGCACCAACTCGCTTTGAACTTATTATTGTATAGCGACCCATGTGTGCACCAATATCTATAACCACATCTCCTTCTTTAGGAGTAAAGAGTTCTATTATTTCATCTTCACGTATTGTCATGTTTATCAAATCATTTTTGTTAATTGGGTAATAGGCCTTGTAACCATATTTTGGAACACTGATTTTTAATGAAACATGATTACCCAACCTCAAAAACTTAATAATAGAATATAAGAATTTAAACATGTAAAATAATGGAATTGCATCAAATTCATAATTAAAAGCGAATGCTTTTTTAGCAAATACTCTGTCTCTTGTTTTCTTCCCTAATGTTATTCTAATAGAAAGTCTTAAAACCATGTAAGAAAACAAATAAATAATTTTAATCAAAAACACTATTACCTTATCTAATATAGGAACTACTCTTATTGGTTCTTGTTTTGTCAGCCAAACAGTAAGTTTACCCATAAGGGTATATTACTTTCAATAATGTCATATACAAACTTTAAGTAACTTTGAACATTCCTTCACTAAAGGAAACTATATAGAAGAGAAATTTAGCTACTTAGGAAGCTCAAAGTAGTCATTATATTATGCTTTTAATGATATAACTTTCAGATAAGACAAAAAGGTTTTAGAGCAATGCAATTTCCATAAAACAGCATAAGGACAACCATCAGTAATAGTCTAAATCTAATAATGTTTGCTACAAAATTTGGATATGATACTTGTAAATGTGTGTATCTTGAATTGTCATTTAATATCTCTCTCTCCCTACAAAACAAAATTATCCTCTTTCTAAGGATCAATGTAATATTATAGAATAGTTGATCAATATTTTTGAAAAACAAGCATTACTGAAGTAACTAGTATATCTCTAACCCTAAGAAGTATCAACGGATGGGTTTTTTTAAATTCATCATCCATAGATGTGTCCCAATAGATGGCTGAAGAATAATCAATAACCGTATCTAATGTATTTGTTGTTAGTCTTAAATCAAGAGGTTCTACAAGTTGCAGTTTTTCTAATTTATTGATTAAATCAGAATATATTGTTCGTCTATTAAAGAATTCATGATGTTCCTTATTATTAATTATGTATTCA
>DASQRW010000247.1:0-23077 GCA_035642715.1 Nitrososphaeraceae archaeon
TATGAATGGCTAGATACTCCAGGACATCCAGCATCGGAAAAGAAACCTTTCATGATTAGAGAAAAGGATTGCATATTTTGTATGGCATGCGAGAATGTCTGTCCTCCTCAAGCAGTTAAAATATTCCAAAAAGGTCAATAAATAATAAAATACTTGTTTCTGTATTTTTTATTCTTTACATTTAGGAATTAAACAATATTCCTTTAATAATAATATATAAAAATATTGCTATAATTTAAAATCATTAGTATATGTGCAGAAATTGAGCCAGGAGATTTTGGATTGTCAATCTCTTTTACAATATCTTAAACATCATCTATAAATACGCTATTTGTATAAAAAGTTCGAATTCAGTAGAATAAAAGTGATGGAAGAGAAATATAATGTGGTAGCGACTGGTGGAACATTTGATGAGATACATGTTGGTCACTTGGCTTTGCTTTCAAAAGCTTTTGAAATAGGAAAGAAAGTAATTATTGGAGTTACTAGCGATGCTTTCGCAAGCAGTACTAAAGGTAATAACACTTTACATCATAATTATGAGGAACGAATAAGTAATCTAAAAGAAAAAATTAAAGAGAAGTTTGGCAATGTCAGTTATGAAATTAGTAAGCTCGATGATGTTTATGGGCCAACAGTAATTTATGGAGATGTAGAAGCTATTGTATCAAGCACTGAAACAGCAATAAAGGGAGATCTTATAAATGACATACGTTCTAGAAATGGTCTAAAACCTCTTAATATTATTAGTGTTAATATGATACGAGCGGAAGATGGCTATCACATTTCTTCTACAAGAATAAGAAATGGTGAAATTGACTGCTTTGGCAAATTGTTAAAGAAAAATTAAAGAAGGATCAATCATTTTTGATTAATGACGTTTTATCTAGATTGACCAGTTGTGTGTGTTATAAATATGAGTACTTGTCATAATAATCCATTCGAATTCAGTTTCAGTAAAATCAGCACAACGATAAAGAATCTCAAAGAAGGTCTAGACCCTGAGAATCTTGCTTATTGGTATAAAAGAATAGAAGATCAAGCAATCGAAATTGTTCCTGCTCACTTAAAAAAGAAGATTCACTTCCAACAAGACAGAGTTCTTTGGATGAAATTTAAGATAGATATATCAAAACGTGCGGTACCCTATGTGATACAAGTAATTGAAGAATATATTCCAATAATGCCCTATTCTACAGGTCTGTATTTTCAAAAGGTTCAGCTTATACTTACAGATGAAATGAATAAAGAACTATGCTAAAAATCAGGCGCAATGACGAGAATTCAAAACCTGAATTTGAAGGGTGAAGTATACATGCTTCTCTCCAATCAAAATATGTATTAGCCTTACGAAACAATAATTTCCGTAACATAATTTTCAATTTTACTTCCTATGACTGATCTTTTTTCTTTTAATACTTCTTCTATCAAACATTTTAGTCTCAGTGCAGTATTGTCATCTTTCAGTAGGACACTATGCGAGGATTTATCTTTTAGAATTATAACTATCTCATTATCGACAACGGCAGCGATACCTGTAATCATAGTAGTATCATTTTTTTGAACTGCTATCAGACCGGCTAGTTTCTCTGCTTCATACTTATCCTCGCATTCAAATCTTAGTGAAAATGCTATGGTATTTCACCTAAATTTCTTCATTATACATAAATTCCTTAATTATGTCTTTTGCACTTTCTCTGCGTTTCTTGAAATCTACTATAAAGGACTTAGAATCTTTTGCCAGATCACTCTTGCATTCTCCACAAAGCAAGTTTCCACTCTTGCATTTTAGTAAACGTTCATCAGATTGTCTTTCTGTGTCAAAGAAATACCGTAGATACCAGAATACTGGACATCCAGTAGCGTTACCTCCCAATTTTCTTTGAAGCGCAACGGTAGCCTGTCCTCCTGTGAAAGCGCTGGAAACTTTTTTGTCTATAATTTCAGGATCATCTGTAGTAAATAACGCTGTTTCAGGTTTTGAAGAAGACATCTTGCCTGAAATTCCAAGACCAGGTAGAAACTTGCTGTGAATCTGAGCAGGCTTATGATATCCTAATCGTTCTGCTACATCTCTAGTCATTCTCCAATAAGGATCTTGATCTATTGCTGCAGGGATTAAGACAGGAGTTGGTTTACCCTCTATTATCGAAGGTAAAAAACATGGAGCGGCTTGTATTGATGGAAATCCTATGATGCCTATGTTTGTAGAATTTGAAAAACCAAATACTGCCTTTGCAGTAGAGAAAGTAATTCGTTTGGCAAGTTCTGTTGCTATGGGATATAAATGTTTGATATGCTTTGTATCTACTATTATCTTCGTTTTTCTACGATCAAAACCAACTGCGATGATATCTAATATATTCTCATAAGTATAGTGTTTTATCTCATCAAGTGTACGATCTTGACTATAAAGAAATTTTTCATCGTCAGTTAATTGAAATAGTAATTTAACATTAAATTTGTCTTGAAGATATTTTGTAAAAATCCATGGAAGCAAGTGACCCATATGAATCATGCCCGAAGGTCCCCTACCTGTATAAAGATAGAACTTGTCACCATTCTCATATTTGCTTAAAATCCAGTCAAAATCCCGATGTGAAAAGAAGTACTGAAGCTTTAACATTGGATGAATTTCTCCAATCAGATCTTTTACTTTCACAAGTATCTCAGGGGTAATGGGCTGTGTGCCAAAATTTTCTATGAGTTTATTGTAATCTATCTCACCTTCTACTTCCCAAGGTGTCACCTTGAATTCTTTATGGACATTATTTTCAGTTTCACCATTATGACCGTTTGAAATAGGATCCACCATTAATTTTCAACTTTGATAATTTGACAAACATTAAACATTTAAAAAGTCTTCTTCTGCTGACAACTTTGGCAACATTGAGTAATAATCGCAAGATTCATCCTATTGAGAGATCCTTGTTACAAGTACTTTCTACCAATGATAGGATATCTACTGAAAGAATTGCACATATTACAAATCTAAGTATTGATCAAGTAAGACGTGGTATAGAGTGGTTAAAGTTTAAGAATTTGATATCTTTCACTGATAGATCATTTACTATTATCTTGCCTGGTTCAAATATGGAGGAAATAGGAGTAAATGAATTACCCGAAAGAAAGCTCGTGAACATCATAAAAGAAAAAGGAAAAATGAATTTAGAAACGGGCGAGCATTATATTAGCATAAAGAATCTCTTCAAAGAAGGTTTTTTCTTCGATAATGCTACCAGCTCTGCATTTCGACATGCTTTGAAAAACAAATGGATCGAACAACGAAGAACGTCTGTTGGCGAGAAAGAAATTGTTGTGACTAGCTTAGCAAATTATCAATCAGCAGAAGAAGAGTTATTGCAGAAATTGAATAAGCAAAAAAAAATTCTAAAATCAAACCTGAATCTAGAAGAATTACAAGCATTTGATATGCTGAAAAAACGTCCTGGTTATGTAATAGAAAAAAAGGAGAAAACTGCAGAAATCTCTCTAACAGCAGAAGGTAAGCAATTGTTGTTAACAATGATAGATCAACCTGTAATGGAGGAACGAAGGCTAACCTCGGAAATGATAACTTCAGGAAGGTGGAGGAATATTAAATTCAGTTCGTTAGATGTAGAATCGCCTGTACAACCTGTATATCCGGGAAGAAAGCATCCATTAATGGATGTAATTGATGAAGTAAAGGAAATTTTTGTTGGAATGGGATTTACAGAGATTGATGGCCCCCTAATCCAGTCTAGTTTTTGGAACTTTGATGTACTTTTTACTCCGCAGGATCACTCTGCCAGGGAAATGCAAGATACTTTCTATGTTTCAGGAATAAAGGAGAATAGACTTCCTAGCGAAGATCAAATTAAAAAGGTCGCTGAAACTCACAGAAAAGGATGGAAATATGAATGGAATATTGAAGAAGCAAAGCGAATAGTTTTACGAACACATACTACCTCTGTTACCATAAATTACCTTGCTGAAAACAAACCGGAAAAATGCAGAATATTTTCTATTGGGAGAGTTTTCAGAAACGAAAAGGTATCTTATAAACATCTTATTGAATTTAATCAAGTAGAGGGAATTGTTGCAGATCGAAACGTTACGTTGCGAGATTTAATGGGTCTGCAAATTGACTTTTATACAAAGTTAGGCATTAAGAAAATCAAGTTCTGGCCTACTTATTTTCCATATACTGAACCATCACTTCAATCGATGGTATATAACGAGTCACTAGGAAAGTGGGTTGAGTTATTTGGAATGGGAATATTAAGACCAGAAATAACCTCATCTGTTGGGATAAAAAATCCAGTTGTTGCATGGGGAGGAGGATTAGAAAGGATTGCAATGCTGCGCTTTGGATTAAATGACGTTCGAGATTTATATCGCAATGACTTGAGATGGCTTAGGAGTGTTCCATTTTGCCAGTTGTAAACATCACTATGAGCTTGTTACAGAAATTCTTTCCTGGTAAAGCTCTTAACGAGCTAATAAATTCTCTTCCCTACATAGGACTTGATATAGAAGGAATTGATAATGAAACGATTAGAGTAGAGTACAACCCAAACAGGCCTGATTTTGCGTCAGGTTATGGAATTGTTAGGGCATTAAAAGGAATTCTTGAGATTGAAACTGGAATTCCAAAATTCCAATTGTTCAAGAATAATATTTACAAAATCAACGTAGAGTCATCGGTAAAACAGGTTAGGCCTGTTATTGTAGCCTTAGCCGCAAAGAAAAAACACGTGCATGACAACGAAGCAATCAAACAATTAATTTCAATACAAGAAGATCTTCATAATGGCATAGGTAGAAGAAGAAAAAAAGCTTCAATTGGAATACACGATTTGGATACAATCAAATTTCCTATTACTTATAAAACTGTCTCTGATGATTTTTCATTTGTTCCACTAGGTATAATATCGAGTAATACTATTAAGCAGATTTTAAATGAATTTGATAGTGGCAGACAATATGGACATATTCTGGAAAAATCAAATAGATATCCCATAATTATTGATGAAGATAATAATGTTCTGTCCTTTCCACCTATCATCAATGGTAATGTAACTAGGGTAACTCCTGAAACTAATAATCTCTTTGTTGAGATTACAGCGAACAATCAAAAGACAGCGGATGATATTCTTGCTATATTAGCAATTACATTTCATGATATTGGCTTTGAGATTCATAATGTTTCTATTAATAATTCAGGAATTATACAGTTTACGCCTAAGATGGATACACTATCTATTGACGTGGATGTTAGTTATATTAATAGTCTACTTGGATTAGAATTAACTAAGAAAGAAATCGTACTGTCTTTGAAGAAAAGTAGATTGGATGCGTATGCTGCAGATACGGATATTATTACATGTATCGTTCCAAGATATCGAACGGATATACTTCATGCAATAGATATTGTAGAAGAAGTAGCAATAGGATACGGAGTCTATAACTTAAAACCTACAATGTCATCTTGGAATTCTGTTGGTCAGAAAAATTCCCTTTCAATTTATTTTGACATTGTAAGAAGAACATTATCAGGATTAAATATGTTAGAAGTTGTAAATTTTAGCCTTGTTAACAAAAAATCCGAATATACTCTTATGGGATTAAAAACACCTGATAATGTCCTATCGGTGGATGCGACAAAAAGTAGGGACCATGAAGTATTGAGAGAATCTATGATTCCATCTCTATTACAATCACTATCTCATAATGTCCACTGGCAATACCCTCAAAAATTATTTGAAATAGGAAAAATTTTCCATCGAGACGATACAATCAAGGAATGTTGGTGTCTGGCAGCAGTTATTGCTCACAACAATGCGGATTTTACGGAAATAAAATCAATCATGCAGACATTCCTGAAAGTCGCATTCGACAAAGACGTTTTTACGCAAGAAAATGCAAATTCCTTTTTTATTGAAGGCAGATCAGCAAGAGTCATTTTAGATAAAAAATCTAATATCGGAATAATCGGAGAGATCACTCCTTTAGCTATAGAGAATTTCAAAATTAGAGTACCAGTTTCGGCTTTTGAATTAAATCTATCGCAATTGCTTGGAATATAGTTTATGTTTATATTTGTGAATAGATATCTGTAAATTGCTTATTATTAGTGCGTGAGGTACGGTAGAGGAATATGATTATTTCATGGTTCTCAATTTTACCCATCCGCACTATAATATGGCACCCCGTTAAAGAGAGTACACGAGGAGGAATACACATGTGTGTATGGCTACCAGTGAATACGTGTGGGTCAGAGGCGGGGCACAATTTTTTTTTATATAGATATCCTAATTGTGTATAGATGAATAGTGAGTTTATTTGTAATTAATGGTAATGCAGATCTATAAAATATAACGATTACATATGATGATATTTGTAATTATCATGATCAGTAGAAAGTTACGCCTAACAAACTCCTTTGATTCTCCTATATCAAGACTAGTTTTTCCATCACATTCATATCCGTTCTGAGTTCTGGAAATCCATTATAGAAGGATTATCATCATTTCACTATTAATAGGACAAATATGCTTTTATGTCTTTCAATAAGTTGAAACAATATAAATAAAGAATTTACTATTGACGAATTTTTTACAAAAGCGTCATAACCATGACTTACGTCCAATAGTATAATTGAATAATAAGAGTTTAACAAAAAATATAAAAGAATAAGTATTGTTTCAAATGTTACTTACTAATCTTTAGGAACTTTTTATTTAGTTAACTACAATTCATTAAATATAATGGTTGTAAACCCTCTATTAGTTTTCTGTTTTAATTCCTTTCTTTGCAATTAATACCCATCTAATTTGTAAAAATTACACACTTATTACTTTAACAACGGATAACTTTATGATTATCTAATATCCGTATGCACCATCTGTTGGCTTGCATTGATTACAGAGTTTGAGATCCTTATTCCGATCCGATTTTACCATTGAAATTTCTACATTTTCCAGTCCACATTGATCGCATTTACCAATCATATTATCGATACTATATCATCATTGCATCGGAAATAAGGATTGTCTATTTTCATTTTTTATAATTTAATTTATACTTATTTGTCCTCTTGTATATGTACACACCCGCGATGCGTATGACCACTTTCAACATTTTTTGTTGTGGGGGATCACTGGATTATAGTTGATTTTGTGGTTCCTACGATAAAAATAAAAGACATCTGTTCAAGTCATCAATTCGAGTTTAATTAAAAAATTGAATTTCTCATCTAACATTTTATATTTTATATTTATAATTATTCTAAAACAATGCTTAATGTCCTGAGAAATAGGTGGCTTAGGCTCAAGTAACAATGATAAAAGATCTTATAGAAGACAAAAATTTGTTGAATTATATTACCTTTAAAAACCTTTGAAAGTGCTCAAATCACTAGCTGTCGTAATTCGAAGTTATTACTTAAAAGGAAGGAAGGTTGGCCAAATACAGAATACTATGAGATTATTGGTCTATCTATAGATTCCATATGATCTTCTACATATAATAATAAAAAATGATTTGTGAATCTAATTTAGATCAAGTTGTCTCTTTAGATTCTTATACCTATTTCTGACGGTCACTTCTGTTACACATGCTGCTTCGGATATCTCTGTTTGGGTTCTGCTTTCCCCCGTATTCATACAAGATAGATAAAGGACTGATGCGGCAAGTCCCATAGGATCTTTACCGGCTGAAATACCACTTCTAGTGACACTATGCATGATATTCATTGCTTGACGCTTTGTTTTCTCGCTGAGATTAGCCTTGTTGGCTACTCTAACAATACACTTTATAGGGTCAACCATAGGAATTTTATAATTAAGTTCGAGAACCAAAAGTCTATAGGTTCTTGCGATATCTTTGCGTTTGATATTGCTAATCGAAGCGATATCTTTAAGTGTTCGTGAGGTTCCACTCTCTCTACAAGCAATATATATTGCAGCTGCTAATACTGACGAAATAGTTCTACCTCGAACTAATCCACGCTCCTGTGCTTTGCGATATATATAAGCTGTTTTTTCAGTTATCACATCTGACAATCCAAGCTTATCCTTTAGCCTTTCAAGCTCGCTGAAAGCTTGTCTGAGATTTCTGTCTGTAGGCGTATGTGCCTGTGTTCTAAAGTCCCATGCTCTCAATCTGTCCATCGTAGAACGCATGGAAACATCAATTGTGTTTCCGCTGGCATCTTTATCTGCTCTTCCTATCACTGTGGAAAGACCCATGTCATGCCTAGCTAATGAAGTAGGAGTTCCTGTCCTACCTCTGTCATTACCGTCGTCTGCGGTAAAAGCTCGCCATTCTGGTCTGCTTTCTTGAATCTTATCAAGCATTACTATTCCGCAGTTCCTGCAAATGATTTCACCAGATTCTGGATCTGTGACCATCTGTCCATCGCTGCATACAGAACATATGATTGAAGTTTGCATTTTTTAGAAAGTACAATATAATACATCAACTGTCATATAAATAATACTAGTATCACATTGTTTGAGCATTTGAGACAGATTAGAAAAATTAGAAATAAGTCAATATTATCACCTTTATATAAATATGCTATATTTACAATAAACAAATTTGCTGGTATCAGATAAGATTCAACTATGATCTAAGACTCTTTAAGATATGATAACATGGAGAGCGTATGCTTTAACATTCCATACAGCTAACAAGGATTCTAAATTAGAATCCAAAAGTAAATCATATATGAGTTTATTAATTTGGCTTGCATCAATTTTTTGAAATGATATACTAGGTTAAAGTAGATGTGTAGTTATCTTAATCCCTTTATTAGGTAAGGCTTATCTAACGTCGTCAAACTATCTTTGTCATGCCTTTTGAAAGCTTGGGTGAGTATGTCGAAGTACTAGAAAAAAGCGGACAGTTGGCGCGAATAAAAAAAAGAGTAAGCGCGCATTTAGAAATTGCAGAGATTATGCGCAGGCTAATGTATGTTGGTAATCAACCAGCAGTATTATTTGAAGATGTGGAAGGTTATGACATGCCAGTGTTAGGTAACGCTTTCGGAACCCTAACACGATTACAAACAGCATTGGAAATAAAAAATTTTGAAGAAATAGGAGGCAGAATTGTGGACCTTACGAAAATGAAAATACCTGCAGGGATGATAAACAAACTCAGGATGATACCAAAACTGTCGGAGATCGCCCAATATGGTCCAAAAAGCGCAGAGTCAGGACCGGTTATGGAAGTCATAGAAACAGATAATGCAACTCTAAGTTCTATACCTATCCTAAAATCTTTTTCCGGTGATGCAGGAAGATTTATTACATTTGGATTAACAGTTACGAAGCATCCAGAAACAGGAATTCGAAATATCGGAGTGTATAGAATTCAGGTTATAAATCATATAAAAGCAATAATGCATTGGCAAATTCACAAGCGCGGAGCACAGCACTATGAAATAATGAAGGAGCAAATGAAACGCATCGAAGTAGCAATAATAATAGGCGCCGATCCGGCCACAGTTTTCAGTGCAGTTGCTCCCGTCCCAGAAGGTATGGATAAGTTTCTATTCGCAGGTATAACGAGGAAGAAAGGAATAAAACTTGTTAAATGCAAGAACGTCGACTTGGAAGTTCCTGCTAATGCCGAAATTGTCCTGGAAGGCTATATAGACCCAAATGACATCCGTATGGAAGGTCCTTTTGGCGATCATACAGGGTATTATACACCCCCCGAACCATATCCTACATTTACTCTTACTGGCATCATGCGAAGAGATAAGCCGATTTATCTGACAACTGTTGTTGGAAAGCCCATTTTAGAGGACGCATATATAGGAAAAGTTATTGAGCGATCATTCTTGCCACTTATTCAAATGTTTCAGCCAGAAGTAGTAGATTTTTCTATGCCTCCAGCAGGATGGTTCCAGGGTCTTGCTGTGATTTCAATCAAGAAACGTTATCCTGGCCAGGCACGAAAAGTTATGATGGGCTTATGGGGGATGGGTCAGCTATCTCTTACCAAGATATTTGCCGTTGTAGATCATGATATAAATGTACATGACATGAACGAAGTAATATGGGCTATTACAACAAGAGCAGATCCTAAAAGAGATACTATGATAATTGATAATACGCCAACTGATACTTTGGATCCAGCTTCTCCATTAGTTAACCTTGGTTCAAAGATGGGGATAGATGCAACTGCAAAATGGAAAGAAGAAGGATATCTCAGGGAACCCCAGCAACTGGTTACAGTCGATGAGCAGACAAAGATAACTGTTGACAATAATTGGAAAGAATATGGGTTATCTTAATTCTATACATATTATTTTGAGGATTTGCTAACTTCAGAAGAAAAGGAAATTTAAAGTGCGCGCCAGCAGAAAAGCCATTTATTGTTTCTGGCATCAGCCCTTCATCATAGAATATGTTCACAGAAGTTATAAAATAAAAAAGAAGTGCCTGAAAATAGATTTTCCCATAAAATATATTAGAAAAAAGTGTTCGACCGATATGATGAAAAGCTTCTTCAATTAGTTTCTATATCTTTAAAAAATTATGCAATTCTGTGTTATTGTACCTTTATTGACATCATCCATTCCTCTTATTATAAAACCCTTCATTGCGGAATGAAGTTTTTATTCTTTTTTATCCACATTATTGAAGATGGATAAATATTATACTATGTTTGTTAACTGCCTTTAAAATACTTGAAAGGATAATTAAGAGATTGTATTCAGAATATAGTAGTAAGACTTTAAATAATGAATACTATTAGATCTAACTATGAGTGCCAGTACAAAGAAAGAATCCGTTCCAAAAATTGTAGCACTAGAAGTTCTTGAGAAGAATGGAATTAATGTAGAAAAACTAAAGGAATTAATTACCAAAGGAGTCGGTGCAGAATTCACAACATACTATTATTATACTATATTAAGAATGCATTGCACTGGACTAGAAGGTGAAGGTATTAAGGAGATAGTAGAGGATGCGCGAATTGAAGATAGGAACCATTTCGAAGCAATGGTTCCTAGACTCTATGAATTGGGAGGTGGTTTACCTAGGGATATAAGGAAATTTGCAGACCAGGCTGGTTGTCCTGATGCCTATCTTCCAGATAACTGGGAAGATATTAATTCAATACTAAAAGTCTTGTTAGAAGCCGAACAGTGTGCAATTAGATCATGGGGAGAAGTATGCGATATGACTGCAGGAAAGGATCCAAGAACATATGACATTGCACAAAATATTATGCAAGAAGAAGTTGAGCATGAAGCATGGTTCATTGAACTTCTATCAAAAAGACCTTCAGGACACTTTAGAAGAAGTTTTGTAGGTCAATCACCACATACTAGAGGACAAGGTGGTCTCATCCATCTTTGATGGAATTATATAATTTATAAAAGGTTTTTCCTTTTTCTTTTCTGTCTATAGATTCATGCTTTATAGAGTTTGTAGTAGCAACGATCTAACGGATAACTCTATGATTGTTTTTAAAATTAACAACGATGATATACTTGTAGGAAGAAGAAATGGGAGATTATTTTCATGCAATAATTCATGTCCACATAGAGGCGCATCTCTTTCAAAAGGCGACTTCAATGGAGATAATATTGTTTGTTATATGCATGGATATGAATACAATGTATTTACCGGAAAGTTAGAACATATGAAATCATGGAAAAAAGATGACTCTTGGATGGAGCAAAGCTTCGAGTGGAGAAAGTCAGATGATTTGCCTTTATATCCAATAATGGAGAAAGACGGCGCTATCTACATAGAGTTCGGACAGGATAATTGACACGGTGTCTCATAAAAACTTGGATAAAAAACCACGTTTAATAAATAACTCACTCCCATATCCATACAATGCTTATAGATAATTAAGATAAATCTTGAACTATTACTCAAGTAAATTCTTGAACATTCTAATGCATTGCAATTCTAATCAAAAACATGCATGGAGATATATCTTAATGGGATGTATTTGGCATATGGCAACTATCAACCTGATCTTTTACCAATGTTTAAAATAATCTTAGAAGCACAGATTTTAAAACAAAAAACATAGCGATCCTAAATTATACCTATAGCATATTATGTAATTGTTATGGATTTTCTCTGTTTTTCTATCTCTATCAAAATTGGTCTGAGAATTTTGCACCCATCTGAGCCAAATTGGTTCTTTTGAAACAACTACAACTCTAGGTTCGTTGTGTAAAAGTTCATATCTAAATTTGAATAATCTACGATTACTATCATTCAAAATGAATGAATTTAACCTCTTTGTAGCGTTTGATCTATGATATAATTTATCATTAACTAGATCTGCATTCGGGTGTTTCCTCAAACAAGGATAATCTCGGTAAGCCATCCTAACCACATTTTAAATTCAATGTCCTTATCTACAAACGTAATAAAATATCTTTTTCTGATTTTGCCGCATTAACTACAAACCGCATTTGGATCTGTATTGAGTCGGTGAATATTGCCATAAGTCCCGACTATTCATTCTCTTATAGAAGATGAACCACTCGTCGCTTGAAAAAGTAGGCTTCAATATAATATTATATTATTGTTGACATTGTCATAATAGAGAACTCTGTCTGTTATTTTGTCTCAACAAATATACAGAAAGAACTTTAGGCTTTAATACTCTATTCTATTCAGATTTACACAACTAAAGAAATCATGCGTCTAGTAACTGCTTAGGGCAGACATTATCTGATTTCCATTTTTCTAGTTTTCTATTGCATGATAGCATATACTGATGGCTCTAGCCGGACATGATATAATTACATATTGTGTTGCTCCTTATTATGACTGTTCTATTTTGCTGTATGATTCTGTATTGCGTGCTGTTTGAGCTCTTCACGGCCCTGAAATTTCATACCGCATGTATCACATGAAAAAGTCGCAGAGACATTGATGTTTGCTTGGTCTGATTTTTCACTCTCAGTTTGAGAAACATTAGTGGTGCTAGGTCGTATTTCTTTTTTGTTTGGCATCCATAATGAACATATTCCATGTGGAGCTATCACACCTGACGAACTACCTTTTATATCTAATCCTTCGTCTGTGACAATATAACAATGATGTGGCTTCATAAAATAAGTACAGTTATAGCAGAAATATCCAGTATGCATATCGGCGCCTGCAAATTCTTCTATCTCTATGTATCGTGCAGCAACCTTGGGTAACTTTATTAGCTTTGTTGCGTCTTGGGGTAGGTTCTGAGTAGAATTAAACTGAGAATCTTTTGACATAATACACTATATCCTCTATTTCAGTGCAGAGGATACAAATTATAAATAAGATTTGAATATTTTCTCCATAATAACACATCCAAATCTCAATATACCTAAGTTGTTTTGTAATACTTTTTAGTATGATAGTGAAGTAATCCGCTTGTGGCGAATTTATATGATCTAAAAATCATAGTATTTATAATTTAATATCTTATCCTTCATCATAGAAGTATTAGTAGGTCGGTTGCCTTTTTCATGCTCAGCTTACAACTACTAATGAGCTTCGATGATATTACCATACTTAACCTGAAGAACATATAAAATGATGGTGAGGATATATTGATGAGTGTAACTGGCTAGAAGCAAAGATAATCATATATTTTTGTGTTTATTTTAACGTCATTGCAAAGATTCACATATATCATCTTTGTGAAAGCCCTTAACCTCTAACGAAACCATCAAGTTCAAGATCAAATATATTGATGGATAAGCCGCGCAAAATACATATCGAGGTGAAGAATAGTCTAATTATATAGACATATAAGGACATTTTCTTATATATAATATATATATATATATAATGTATATATATATATCAAACACTCCTAATTTTTTGTAGAGATTATTAAAAGAGATATAACGGTAACTATTTAAGATAGGTTAAAGCCTTATTGACAGTTCTAACAATCGCGACTTTTTGATTCAATAATTCATAAAGAATTATTTTAATACCATTTAAGAAAACTTAGAGATTGCTTTCCCCTTTATAATTTATTAATCCGCCAGATTCAACTATCTTTGCGATTAAGGCAGGAAATGGCTTCATCGAGTAGGACTCATTGTTTGATAAATTGGTAATTTTGTTCTTGCTAATATCGATATCCAGATAATCCTTATCTGCAATTCTCTTGATTATGTTTTCTTCAACCTCTATTGGTAGCAAGTAGCCACCATCTACAGCATTCCTATAAAATATCCTTGCAAAAGATGGTGCTAGAATTGCCTTTATACCAGCGCCGGAAAGAGCAATGGGTGCATGCTCTCTACTTGAACCACAACCAAAATTACTACCACAAACAAGAAAATCTCCATATGATACTTTCTCGGGGAATTTGGGATCTATTCCTTCCAGAGCGTGTTTGGCCAATTCTTTGTAGTCATGGATTTTAAGATAGGGGCCTGGAATAATGACGTCGGTATCAATATTTGCTCTATCATATTTGTGAACTCTTCCTCTCATCTTAATCAGTTCCTTGTGTCTCGTGGATCTGTAATTTTTCCAGTTATGGCTGATGCTGCCACTACAAGGGGTGATGCAAGATATGTTTTTGATTCCACATGTCCCATTCTGCCTGGGAAATTTCTGTTCGTTGTACTCACACATATTTCATTCTTACCTAACACTCCCATGTGAGCTCCGCAACACGCACCACAAGTTGGCGGTCCAATAACAGCTCCCGCTTCCATGAATATACTAACTAAGCCCTCTTTCATGGCCTTCATATAGATTGATTGAGCTGCTGGCAGCACCTCCGTTCTAACTTTAACTTTCTTTCCTTTAAGTAATTTAGCAGCTAACCGAAGGTCTTCAAGTTTTGCACCTGTGCATGATCCGATATATGCCTTGTCTATTTCGATACCTTGCAATTCTCTTGCGATGCTAATATTTCCAGGAGAAAATGGCTTTGCTACAATCGGTTCTAATTTGTCAATTTCGTAAGTGTATACTTCAGAAAACTCTGCATCAGAATCTCCTAGCATTGCGGAGTAAGAAGAGTCTGTTCTCTCACGGAGATATTCATCGGTAATTGAGTCAGGCTCAATAATCCCATTCTTGGCGCCAGCTTCTGTAGTCATATTAGTTAGCGTTAGACGCTCCTCCATACTTAGCTCTTTTATTACTTCATCAGAAAACTGCATTGTATTATAATTTGCACCATCAGTTCCAATATCACCTATAATCCTTAGTATAATGTCTTTAGCCATTATATAGTCAGGTTTTTTCCCTTTCAATTTGAACATCATCGTTTCTGGTATTTTAAACCAGATTTGGCCGTTCATTAGAATATATGCAATATCTGTATGACCTAGACCAGCAGCAAATGATCCCATTGCTCCCGTAGTATTTGTATGGGAATCCCCTCCGACATAGACCTCTCCAGGCAGCACCAGTGCTTCTTCATGTGAGAGAGTATGACAAATGCCGTACTGTCCTAAACCATATTTGAAATGCTTTTTTATTCCAAATTTCTTACTCCAATTAGAAAGAGCGATGACGTTATCAGCAGAAATTCTGTCAGCAGCAGGAACGAAATGATCTTCTGTTATCCAGACTCGATCCGGATCCCAAATCTGCTCAAGTTTTTTCCCCTTTTTTTCCCATTCATTGAATACCTTGATAACTCCGGGTCCAGAAACGTCATGCAGCATGACCTTATCTATTTTTGCAAAGACTACATCGCCTGGTGAGACATGAGACTTTCCCGCTGCTCGAGCAAGTATTTTTTCAGTAATTGTCATACCCAAAAATGTTCACTATAACGATAATTCGTATTAAATCACAGATTAATATCTTTTGCATAACGTAAAACACAAAAGTATGGGAAGAATATTAGATTTATTGGAAATTCTACCTTTATCAGTATCATTAAAAACAAGCAAATTCAATCTTTTTCAAAGCCTCAACTTACCACATTTTAAATTCAGAGATAATGATATTCTTGTAATTTCAAGTAAATATGTTTCTATGAGTGAAGGTTCTGTAAGGAAGCTAGATAATGTCAAGAAGGTAAGTGTGAGAGCAATAGACCTTGCATCTAAATATCATATGAACGCAAAGCTAGTTGAACTTGTTATCCGTGAATCTGATTATATCTTCAAAGGTATACCTGGCTTTTTGCTTGCAATCAGAGATGGAATTATAGCCCCCAATGCAGGAATTGACAAGTCAAATATATCTTCAGGATTTGTGATTTTGTATCCTCGCCAAGCTTTTAAAACTGCAGAGAATTTGCGACGAAAGTTCCTGCTAAATCTTGGCATTAAAGTTATGGTTATTATTGCAGATAGTCGATTAATGCCCACTAGAATTGGTACTACAGGTATTGCTATATCATGTGCGGGTTTTGAACCTGTTGAAGATCAAAGAGGAAAAATAGATCTATTTGGAAACATTCTCAAAGTAACTCTTAAGGCAGTAGCAGATAGCCTTGCGACTATCGGGGTCTCAGCAATGGGTGAAAGCAATGAATCAATACCTGCGGTAGTTATACGAAATATCAAAGTAATTGCTACAGACAGAAAACTTTCTTGGCATGACATGGCCGTAGATGCGACAGAAGACATTTACATGAGGGCTGTGCAATATAAAAATTGATTTTCTAATATAACAGAGTTGATTATTTAGACATAGCGTTTTAATAACGCTCTATACTGAAAATGACTGCCTGATATATGTCCGAGTTCTTAACTAGCTATCCTAGGCGCATAAGCATTGTAAAAGGATTACATGATTTTATACGTCATGAAGAAATTGAATTAGACCATCTAAGTTTAATGGTAAAGATAAAGAAAGACGAAATAATTAAAGCTCTTATTACAGAGGGATTTCGGCGAGTCAAATTTGAGAACAAAAAGCCAATGCAAATTGGTAGTGGTTTTACAAAAAGACTCTGTAAACCATGGGAAATGCATGTCAGATTGTTGGATTTGCAACAAGGTTTAATTGCCATACAAGCGGAGGTAGAGATTTCACGTAAATACATACAACATATCAGATCAGTAAGAGCTCCAGTGATATATGAGATAGAATCGATATTGACCAAACATAGTATAGAATATAAAATATGGAACGCAAAAGTGAGAGACTATATATCTAACATAATCGATAATCACCAGATAAAACTCAGTGCTCCTACATTACCGGCTATGCCCTGGAAACCTATGATGGGTTTTGGAATAAGTTTGGCTATAATTTATGCATTAAAATTTGTTGGAATTATTAAAAATACACAGCTTCTATGAACGTTGCAATAGTTAAGACCATAGCATTATTAGGAGTTGGAAATACATCTTGGGAATATCTCTAAAATAAGATAGGTTCTATAATATTTGTATTAGTATTGTGATTCGACATTTAAATTTTCTTAATTAACCTAAAATCGGTATCAATAACTTGATTTTTAATGAAGAATTACTAATACTACAATACGAAAACTTTATTCCTAGAACTGAAGGTCTTATCATTGTATGTATGTTGGATGAAATATTTCGTATATGTATCAGTTCAAAGTGACTGCAGTAACTGCAAAGTGACTGCAGGCGAGACTGTGAAGTAGATTCCACAGGAGAAAACCTATAAAAAGAGGAAACAACAATTGGAAGCCCTCATTGCACTTAATCATCGACAAGATATTGGAACTTAAAGAAACTTTGGCGATAAAGTATAGCTGAACAGGAAAAACCTATAGTAGATGGTCTCAATTTATTACTACACAGAATTTGTTACTGATAGGATCATGATGAATTTGGAAAATAATTATTATCATAATTTGTAACATAAGATATCCTAACACTTTTTCATTACTACATAACAAAAAGAAGAAGAAGAAGAAGAGATACATCTAAAAAAAGAGATCCTTTAGACGAAATTCTCGGCAATGGGCACCATATAATTCAAAACTTGAAGTAAATTACTGGAAACAAGAAAATCTCTTTAGTCAGATTCAGTATACTCAAGAACGAACAGTTATAGAAGACAATATGCCGTTTAGAGTATCCTGTCGCCATCAATTCATATAACGACGAATTTTGACATTTTACAACAAAATAGTGTAGTTGTGATTAATAATGACCTATAGGATTGAGCCTATGATTGTGATAGATGTTTAACAAACAAGTATGAACCAATATCAATATTTGATCTCATAAAAATGGACTCACTAAACAGAGTTAACCATATATCACTCCTGAAAGTACTAGGAATGTACAATATCTAGAAGAACAACATCTCATATATATTTTAAATATGATACAGAACCTGCATTATGACTTCATTCTTATCAATAAATGGTTAATCTGAATTAACGTACAACTACTACGCGAAGGAATTAAAACTCAAGAATAATATCCCAGACCCCATTATACAATACTACATATATTGAAGTACCCAACCTTCAGGTAAAAGTTTGTGCTTGATTTTCTCATCTCCAACTGCAGTTGCATATCTCCAAACTTCTATCTTTTCGTCAACAAAAAATTCTGCCTCTATCTTGGTTAAGGCTTCGATTTCATCTCGTAGTGTATCTCTGTCATAAGGCGAAGAGAATTTTTGATAGAATTGACATTTACTATCTAATTCAACAGTTTTATCTTTGGCTTGGAGTACAGGATAAGCATGGCATGCTAATGGACGCTTTTCATATATTTTACATTTAAATCCGCCATGAGGCGATTTTTGTGGGTTATCAATTTCTAGAAAAGGACAAAGGTTCCCATCAGCATTCTTACCCATCATTTGATAAGCGAGTATTCTTTTTGGACCATTACCTTTACGATTCTTGCCAATTCCCAATCTTGGAAGTATCTTAACCTTTATCCCTGTAATTTTTATTTGATCCTTAATTTTAGATCTCTCTTTGGGAAGTATCAAAACCCCTGTCTTACCGTATTCTATAGAGGGATAGTATTCCCGATAAATACAACAATCTGAGCAAGCCTCAATACAACTAAACTTTCTAAGCATTCGGACCACTCATTGATTGAATACATTTGCTCTCTATGCTATCTGATGGCAGGTCGAAATAATTCAAAAATTTTATATCAAAAATAGATTTTGATCTTTTTAATAATTCGAGACCAAATTTATTATCTGTCATCTCTTTATTTTTGTTTTCTTTATAAATGGCAAAACGCAACAGAACTTGCTTTTCATAGCCGTGCTTGAATCTCTTATAATTTTCTGATATATGAAAATGCTTTACGAAACCGGTATTATCGCCTTTATATTTGGAACCGCCGTAAAGAATAAACCAATACTTGTCATTGTATTCAACAAACCTAAGCTTTATTTCGTCATCAGGCCACCATTCTATTGTTTTCTTCCATAGTTTAAATGCATACCTTTTGTCCTTAAATAGAGGTAAAACATTCATGTATATATCATGATAACGATATCCTACGCCGACAAAGTTATTGAACCAAAATATAGGCTGTTTTATTTCATCTGGATTTGAAGAAAATAATATATCATCGCTCAATTTTCGATTTATTCCTAGCACGAAGAACATAGTATGATTATAAAGATGTTACCTATTTTAAGAAAACTATAGGTGAATCAAATATTAATCCATAGTATCATTCCTGTAATATTTGACTTATCACATAATTAACATATCCTCATTTTTTTATTTTATGCTCTTCTTATTTCAAAAGCAAACTCTTGTAAGGAATGACTTTGCTTATAGTTCTTTTTTTAGAGGAAAAGTTAACAATATTTTTTTTGCATTCTTACAACAGCAACAATTTGTACTTTTTATAAATGGATATGTAATTGGCTCAGAGGGATAACCATTATCTAATCATTTATTTCATTTATGCTCATTCTCTTCATCGCCACTAATAGTGGAAAATTATTTGTATTAAATTTTATACTAGATTCATTTAATTCTTCATCTTCTAAGCTTCCTTTTCTATCGCTTCTATATGGCATTCGTGTCCTCTATGCTCTTTGTCTAGCATCGTGGCTTCTTCATTCGATATAGGGAATTTTTCTTGATTAAGATATGATTCTCCTTCCTTTTCTAAAATAACTTTCTTACAAATATCACAGATTAGCTGCAATATTATCATTTTTATAAGAATAGTAGATGTAACACTATATATAGATCATTCTCTTACTTTCCGAATATCGCTTCAAGAGAATTACGCATTTTTCCAAACATGCCTTTTCGATTTTCCTTTTCTTCTACTGATTTGAAGCATTGCTGGCAAAGGGCGCGTAAATTCACAGGTCGGTTATCCTTTAATGATCCATTGATATGCTCAAAGTGAGGCTGTATATCACTTCTGAATTTTGCTGAACATTTCTGACATCGATGATGTGACCTTTCTAAGACTGTCTGCTTTATACTAAGAGTTAGATGTTCATATTTACGTTTATTAACACTATTACTCTGATCTCCTCCAAAAAATGACATATCGATAGATTAATGTTCCTCAAACTTATTTCTTGCGGAACATTATTTCATATAGAATAAGAAATTTCTAGACAAAAAATAATTTAGCAAAAATTTATGTTAATATCTTTTTATAAAACCACAAGCATTAGCAAATCCTATTATTCTTCTTTTCGAATCGCGGTAAATGTTCATGTTTCAGTATGAAATCGCAAAGCACTTAAATTATCAACGATTAGGCATATTCTGAGGGCCGGTAGTTTAGTCCGGTAGAATACCTGCCTTGCATGCTATGACAATGTCAGGCAAAGGAAACGTAGGTGGTCGTGGGTTCGAATCCCACCCGGTCCATTATTATTATTATCTTTAATCATTTACTGTCTATACTCTATTAATATCCATATTTCTAAAGATCGTTACTGACTTAAACGATGTAACTAAAAAATATTAAAAGATACAAACTCGAAGAGCTTATAAAGGATTATAAAAAATAATATCTTAACACAACAACATCTATTTTGAATTAGTATGCGTGTTCTTAAAAATATAGGATAGAGAATATAACAGAAAATAACTTAGAATTAGGCAAGAAAATTATCTATAACTTCTTTTTGCAAAGGCACTTTAATTCTTAAACAAATATTTTAAGTACTAGATAAATCTAGTACGCGTATGTCTAATCTTAAATATGAACACCCTGAAGTTTTATGCGAGACCGATTGGGTAGTAGAAAATTTAAAGAACCCGAACATTAGAATTCTAGAGGTTGATTATGATGCAGAAAATGCGTATAAACAGGGTCATGTACCAGGTGCCTATATGGTCCGCTGGAAAAAGGATATTAATGATCCGACCAGACGTGACATAATTAATAAGCAACAATTCGAGACACTTATGTCAGGAGTAGGTGCTACACCAGAGACTGACATCATACTGTATGGGGATTTTAATAATTGGTTCGCTGCATTTGCCTTGTGGGTGTTTCAATATTATGGTCATAGAAAAACCAAGATCATGAATGGCGGCAGAAGAAAATGGGAGATGGAAAATAGAGAGTATACAAAGGAAGAGCCTACTTCAAAATCTTCAAAATATATTGCACAGCCGCCTGATGAAGGTATCCGCGCATATTTGCCTGATGTAAAAAGGGCACTTGAGAGAGCCGAAACAGTACTTGTCGATGTAAGATCTCCAAAAGAATTTTCAGGCGAAATTACAGCACCACCGGAATATCCTATGGAACATGCACAAAGAGGTGGACACATTCCAGGAGCTCAAAATATACCGTGGGGACAGACGCTAAGAGAAGATGGAACCTTCAAAAGTGTAGATGAGCTCAAAGCAATATACGAAGGAAGAGGTATAACTTCAGACAAACATGTGATTTGTTACTGCAGAATAGGGGAAAGGTCTTCCCACAGTTGGTTCGTTTTGAAATATCTGTTAGGATATCCTTCTGTACGCAATTACGATGGTTCTTGGACTGAATGGGGTAATATGATCGGCAATCCGATAGAAAAATAAGTGATAATTTCTAAAGTATTTTAATGAATCAGGAACATCCTCTATTAAAAAGAGGGCAATTTTATCTCATTTATGACGGCGAGGATACTACCACTATCATATTGGAGGATAAGACAAAAAGGGGTTTGAATGTACGCGAATATAGTATCGATGAAAAATATGGCGTTAGAGCAGAAAAGGGGGTGATTTATGATATGGATGGTAATGGACATAGCGTCGCGATTAGATGGTACTTTCCGCGAGCAAACTATCAATTAGAAGATATAGTAAAGATTGCTGAAGAAATGGATGCAAAATATAAGGCTATTAGAGATATTACTTGTCCTGACGATGAATAAACGAAAGCCTTTTAGCCCTTAATATATTTAAATAGTTACAATGTCTGCGCTGCTAAAAAATAGGGTCTGGGCAATGATTTCTGAAGTTGCAAAAAGGGGTGTCTATCCTCTCCATGGATCTAGACTGGGTGTGTTCAGGATCCCTGTTGATATTACTGACCATTCTGATATTTCCAGTATAATGACTGATTTGAAAAATTCTGGTTTTGTTGTAGATGCATATGCAGACAGAATTTATGCAACTTACAAATGGAATGAAAAGGGTATTGATCCACTTAGTCAGGAAGAACTTTCTGCAGACTTGCTTATTACAGTAGAAATAGTTACTGGTGAAGTAGTGGATATAATCTACCAAATAAAGCCTCTCGAGTTTTTCGGCGATCCATACTGGATTAGAAATTATAGACAAAAGGCGGATCAAAATGCAAAAATGGTAATTGATACTATCATTAGGAACACCAAAATCGGCGATAAATTAATTGCTCATTATCAAAAGACTGAAAAGCTTTCACTTGAAGCAGCCATGAAGAAATTAGAAGAACTGACTCCCTTAGCAAAGAATCCTAAATTAAGGGCAACTACGACTGCCAGCTCTCCTCCGTCGCCATCAGCAACTCCAAAACCTCCTGCTTCAATCTCTCCTCCCCCTGCGCCTATAGCTCCTACAGTAGGAGGTAGTGCTAACACAACTATTTCTCTCACAGGTAATGGAACCAACTATTCTAAGGTAGATGGACCTATAGATCCTGGCTTTAAATCAAAGAGACAACAGGCAGGTACATTCCAGGGTATTAAGGTATGGGGTCCTTTAGATG
>DASQRW010000248.1:0-10064 GCA_035642715.1 Nitrososphaeraceae archaeon
CCATCTTGGGATTACTAACATATACATCTAGTTTCTTCTATTACCTGCAATGTGAACCCCTGCTTTTAAAATATTCAGAGCATTTGTTACACACATTAAAAAAGAAGATAATCGCCTTCTTCTGTTCAAAAATAATGCAAAAAACAGAAGAAGGTTAATCGGACTGTACCGTAAAGAGTTTAAAACATACACCTATGTTTATTCAGGTACGGAATCAGATACCAGATTACCATTTTCAATTTTTAGAAAAAGGAACCGGTTGTCTTTGAAGATAAGTGTGATCTCATTTTTGTTTTCCTCTACGTCTAAAAGTTCCTGTCCTTTTATTCCATCAAACTTTGCCATATGAAGGTGTCATTAATAGTTCTATTTAGACTATTACTATTTTTACTTATAAATCCTGATTTCAAGTATAAAGACGATTATGAAAGATTGAATATCAATTTCAAAAATAAGAATTTGACTAACTCTCAAATAAAAAAACTCCTTTTAATTATAGAACTATAGGAAAGTTAACTGGGTAAAACACGCTTTGACAAAGGAATCTATCTGGTCAAAACATTTCTAGCAGTGTCATTCTCCATTTTAATGTAGAATTGCATGTAATTGTAATTAACTGTCTAATCAATTCAAAACTATAACATATTCGAAAATAACGAATTGATTGATTGAGTATATTTAAAGTATTGAATAAAGTACCTCTGTAATTGATAATTAGATACATACAACTAGGAAGATATAGCATAGAATAACTTGTTCAATTTTGAATTAAAAGTATGTCAGATAAACCACAAAAAATAAGATAATAGAAATTATTTGGATGTAGTATCTTATCCTTCATATTTATACAGAATAATTGTTATGCCTTTTTGCCATTGTATAGATTATCGATTATTCAGATGTAATAATAGATACAGCATTTGACCTTCCAGTAATTATTGTTGGATTTGTGTAGAAGTGTTTTCCC
Source organism: Nitrososphaeraceae archaeon (assembly GCA_035642715.1). GTDB lineage: Archaea > Thermoproteota > Nitrososphaeria > Nitrososphaerales > Nitrososphaeraceae > JAJNBK01. The sequence goes on from DASQRW010000248.1 coordinate 968, forward strand.
CATGAAACCTTAATATCAGTTGAGAACTCATGACTTCCACGCTTCAAGTGATAGCCATTTAATTCTATTAATTTATTAATATCAAATAATAATGATTTTGCTTCTTCAACTGTGGTAGGATAAAATGGCGTATCGTCTTTAATAATTGAAACCCATATCCTAAAGGGAATCTTCGGACTGCGAGTCCAGAAAAGTGTTGCCTTCCTGACGAACTTGTTTTGCAGAACTGCCTTTCTGCCTTCTTTCAAACTAATTTCTATAGTGATTCTAAATACATTATCATGTATATTGTATGCTCTTTCCCAGTTTTTTTGATCAAAAACCTCTCTAATGTTTCCTTGTATTTTAAAACTCAAACTTAATCTCAGTGATGACTTGCCTTTTTTCACCTTATCTTGCAATTTGATTAATTTTGCATCCACAATCATACTCTTTTCATTTTCCAATGAAAATTCTTACATGGTATAATTTATATCCTCAATAAGTAGTTGTCTGCATAATGCTTGCGGAAATTATAGATAGTAAGGGTAGTCAACTGGAGTTGAAACTTCAAGAGGAAGATATTTCGATTATGTATATTATGCAGCATGAACTTTTGAAAGAAAGAAGCGTAGAATTTGCAGGAGTAACACTCAAACATCCGCTTATAAAAGAATATGTTGTTAGAATCACAACAAAGAAAAAAGATCCACTTGAAGCAGTTCAAGAAGCATCGGTGTCTGCTTCAGAACATATTAAGGAACTTACCAATGCTTTAAAGACAGCATTGAAAAAGTAGAGGAGTGATTTCATAGGTGAAATTCTGTCCTAAATGCGAAACACGTATGAGGCCAAAAATAGAAGAGGGCATTGTTCTTTGTCCCAAATGTGGTTTTTCGGTAGATAAAGAAAAAGTGGAACTATCAGTGAAGGAAAGCAGAGTATCATCAACGGAGAACACAGAATATTCACTTAAAGTCATTGATACTGATAAGAGTCCAGATACATTACCTACGACAACTATTGAGTGCCCAAAGTGTAAAAATAATAATGCGTTTTGGTGGATGTTACAGACAAGATCTGCTGATGAAGCTACTACACAATTTTATCGATGCACAAAATGCAGTCACACATGGAGAAATTATTCTTAACAACCCTTCAACTTATTTCTAATATTTATCCCCCAAGGAATAATCTAAAATCCATATATGAGATCTCTATGATATAAAATAGTGCTAATGTCCTAGTCTCTATATGTCCTATCAGCACTACTTCAATGGAGTAGTCCTTTTAGTAGCGCGACTAGCCACGATTTTGATGTACTCATATCATAGAGGAAATATCAATGAAGATAGAATTAATAGAAGCAATGGCAGGTCAAACGATATCATTCTTTTTCTTGATATCAATAATAGAAACATTCCTGTATAGAACCAATGGAAAATGGCATATCATTGGTATCGAATAGATACTAATAACTTTCATAACAAATACACACCATACATAATACATAAAGCAAGGAGAGGAATATTAACTTCTTTAATGGGACGATGGGACAATCAATTTGATGGATTTGGAGGAGAAGGAATAACACCAAGAAGGAATTACATTAGAATTGCCAAGTTTGTAATCCTTTTAGGATTCATCATAGTAGCAGTGGTTGTTCTATCAGTATTTATACCAAGAGCAGGTTTGAATATAGAAATCATAGAGCGCGGCGGGATAATTGGATCAATAGTTGTAAAAATTAATAACAATAACTTTGATACATTAAACGATGTTATAGTTCAATTCGGAGAGCAAGGCAAAATTCAAAGGATTGATAAGATGGGCCCATTTTCATCTGTAATGATTACACCTGAATCACAGGAATTGAATTTTGATAAAGTAATAGTAAAAGCGAATAATGGTAAGATAGAGACTGTCAAGTTTAGATAGCAGTTGCACTTTTATTCGAATAACCGCAGTAAAAGGTAAAGATAATGCTGTTGTGAAATAAAAAGAGCATACAATATAGATTTGTCTTAATATTTTATGAAATCCCTCATGAGAATGTTCAATTGAATCTACTACTGTAGGTTGAATATCACTCTCTTTTTTCACAATTTTCAAGTGTTTTCTTCCATATATCTTTCTCAAATTCACACGGCATTATTCCAGCAATGGCGACTCCTCTTGTAAGACCTATTAGTTCTCCTACTATTATCTGACTTCTCTAGGCGATACAAGCTTCCAAACATGCACCTGGGCAACTCAACAGCATAATACCAGGATATCAGGTTGTGAAAAATGGTTTCTTGGCATGAACTATCCAATATCTTAAATGAGTCATTCACAGATACAATGTTACGAAGATGTGGTTCATTAAATTCCTTTGTACTTTGAAACAATCTGCAATTCTTCTTTTTGATCTTGAATTTATGCTACTATAGAGATTGTCAAGGTTGGTAGTCAAGGCTCTGTAATGCCTGCATTTTTGCTATAAGCATTTGAATAACTTTTTCAAATGTAATAAAATATATGCTGCATATAAAATGTGAATTATCTAAAAGAAATGACATTTTATATCATCAAAGTGTAAAATAAAAATAAGATATTATTAGCAGATCGTTGGCTATATCTTCAAAATTAGTTCTATTCCTATTTTTGTCTTAAGATCCTATCATTACTTTACATACAAATCTTATAACAACAAAGTAATGTCAGATCTTAAAATAAAAATTTTAAAAATTGTTATTGACATAATCAATAATATCTATAGTTGTGTCTGTTGTAAATACAAGAGTAGCAACATTGAAGAATTTCCAAAAATTAGTTCATAAAGTATCACCATTAAATGCAGAAATGATAAGGTTATCTGAAAGGTTGTAAAACAAACAATTCTGGATTTTGAAGATCAAAGAACATAAATAAGAAGATATTAAAGTATGAGGAAGATCTTTTTCCAAGAGTTACCAATTACTGGTAGGTAGGTATGTATGTATGTATATATATATATTTAGAAAAATTAATCATCTAATTAATATAAGAAGTCATAGTATCATAACCTTGATATATTAACGGTTTCGTGTCGTGAGGTAGGAGTCGACTGTGATTATATTGCAAAAGGCGAAACAGAAGAAGAAATTATGAACAATGCTGGAGAACATGCTGTAAAGGATCATGGCTACAAACAAGAAGACATAATGACTCCAGAAATAAAAGAGAAAATTAGACAACATATTCGCAGGTCTTGACTTTAATAATAATAATTAATTTTTGATCTACTAAAATTAACTGTATATATGCATCGATCTTCATATACTTCACTTTTAGAACCATAACCAGCATCATAGATTGAGTTTCATAAAAATAAGTCAGAAAAACAACCTTTGATACAATGTATGTAAGAGAATATTTTATTGTTTAACAACAGAAAAAAATCTAAAACATAATCTAATTTCCACTAACAGTATGAGTTTTACTAGAATTAATTCAAATAAAACCATCTATGCTTTATTGGCATTAGAATTCAACGCATGCGCCACTGCTACACCATATATACGCTATATTGCAGATTCTTCTCTATTTCCAGTTGTTAAATCTACTGCCATAGCGACATCTGTAACAAATATCTTTCCTCCAATTTTATCTCCCAACTTTTCTCTCAAATTTTTAATTAAATCCTCAACTTGCTCATCTTTAACAACTACTTCTACTTTGGTTCTTGGAATAAATTCTGGTTTATAACGCATAGTACCTCGTCCTACTGAAACAGCTTCTGCTTTTACCTTTCCTCGTCCTTCTATTCTGTAGCAACTCATTCCTCCAGTATTAGCATCTTTTAATATTTGACTTACATCATGCAATCTTCTATCGGGTATTATGATTTCCATTCTTTTCATGGTGATGCTTAGACCTTGCAATTTATAGTATATGACTAATTTATAAGCATAGGGTATGCATTACAGGCTCCGTTAACTTAGCTGCTCTGCATTAAAAATTCTATGAGCTGAAATCTTAATTTTGTTCTCATATGTAATACAAAAAATAAACAACTTAAGCCAATTACTGACTTGTGCTGCTGCTCTGTATAGACTATACAAATAAAAATAGTAGCTTAAGTTAACGGAGATGCATTGCATTGATATGCAATATGAATACCCATTTATTAGAGGCCCTGCAAATGATTATAAGCAGAATATAAATACATTCACTATATTGCAATGCATTCCCAAATGCTTATCTAACCAGACTCGAAACTGATCATATGGCTGAAGAAGACTCATATAATTCCATCCGTAAATCTGATAATGTTGCATCAAGAATATCTTCTGATTTCCAGTGCTTCGTATGTGGCGCTATATTCACTACCCATGAGGACAAAAAACAACACCTAGAAAAGGAAGAACTTGGAGAAAAGGAAGAACTTGGCAAACTACATTGATGACACTACATAGCAGAAAATAGAGATTGTAAAATATCAAGAACTCAAGTCACATAAAAGACTTTAGCAAGAAATGGTATTCCTTTCCAATGGCTTGACATAGAAGCAGATAAAGAAGAAGATCGCCTGTGTACTTGCTTCATATGCTGATTCTATTCAATTAATTCTAATTCATTTAATACCATAGCACACTTATCTTTAGAACCCTATGCCGAAGGTTAATGACTTGTAGAAGAACCAATACCAAAAATTGGATAAATTGAATGGCATTAGCATAATTTCAAAAGCCAAGGCAGGTATGTTAAAGGCTATATTCTCGATAACTTAGAATCGACTGGTTAAACAGAAATATCACATAAATTAAATATCACAAATGCAATGTAGAGGATATTTTAATTGAATGCTACACAGGATCTTAAACAAGACCATATCATAGTAAGAAGATTAAGAGATATAGTTCAAATATGTTCCGATAGACTTTATGCTAATGAAAATATCCCAATTGAAGATATTAAAATCATTTCAGTGATAATTGAAGAATTTGTTGACAGGTTCCATCACGGGAAAGAAGAGCAAGCATATTTTCCACAAACTAAAGACAAAGATAGTTTTTCAGAAGATGTTCGTAAGTTTCTGATAGAACATGAGCTTGGAAGAAGAATTGCAAAGATGCTTTTACGTCAACTCGAGGCATGGAGTAAAGGAATTGGTTATAGAGAACCAATTGCAAGATTCTTAAAATCATATGCTGTTTTCATAACAGACCACACATATAAGGAAGATAATTTCTTTGATTTAATCGAAAATAAAAAAAGTATATCGAATGAAGAAGATAAAAGTTTAATGAGACATTATGAAAGTTGTAGAAACCAAGCAGGAGGTAAAGCAAGAATGGATCAAATGATAAAATTAATCGAATATTTAGAAGAAAGAGAGTGGATGCATAGATAAGAAAGAATGTAAGGAACATATCTTAATATTCTCTTCTCTTTAATATCTTGACTGTATTTCATATAATATACATGTAAAGTAGCATTTGTTATGTGCATTATTCTAAGGATTTATTATACTCTTTCTCTCTCCTTGTCCTAAAGTAACTATAGCTTTGAAACGATTAGATATAATAATTCCTCATGAACGTCTTCAAGAAGTTAATGATATTCTTCATAAGCATAAAGTAGGTGGTATGACATTTTATGACATAAAAGGCAGAGGTCGCTCAAAACGAGAACCAGTATCAATTGGTAGGGGTATAATGAGATATGTCCCAGAATTCGCATCTCGGATAAAAATCGAAGTAATTGTATCAGATTCGCTAGCAAAGCCAATCATAGACGATATACTAAATGTCACAGGTACAGGTTCAGATTATGATGGCAAGATATTTTTTTATGATGTTGCTGAAGCGTATGATATTGGAACAAAAGAAACTAGTGATTCTGCACTATAGAGAGGAAACTGGTAACTTCTTATGATATCACTTGTCATGTTATATTCAATTGAACATGTCTCATCTATGCTCATTGGGAGGATGGCCGTCGCCTCTTCGCCACATGGCGGGCATTTCTTAACAAGACCCTTTATATTAAAACTAATCTCAGTAATGTTCTGTTCTGTCATGTTAAGGCTATGTAGTTTCATAATTTTAATAATACAAGGTGTCTCTAATCTTGAAACTATCTAATAGCTATAGAAGATAATTGAAATATGTCAGAATAATGATAAGGCAGAAGAGGAAACAAAGTAAATCTTATCTTATATATATGGCACACCTTGAATATATAACCAGATCTTCAATAGGAAATTGTTTATTATTGCCCATATGCTTACTGCCTGAATAATATCATATTTTTTATTTTACTACCAATACAGGACATGTTGCATAAGTTATAACTCCAGAAGCAGTGCTTCCTAGCAATAATTTCTTAAAACCTGTTCTACCTCTTGAACCAATTACAATCAAATCTACATTTTCACGTTCAGCATAATCAACTATCGCACCTACTACTGATGTAGGACTTACAACTACTTCTGTTTTTAATTGAACATCGCCATTTTCATACATTTTTTCTTTAATTTTATCAAACCACTGCTGAGCCTCATGTTTAGCATCTTGTAGGAGTTCATTTATTGAACTAGGAGTGACTAGGCCAAACATGTTTGTAGAATATGCATAGCCTGTTTGCGAGAATAAAACATGTAAAGCAATTAGCTGAGAATCATTATCTGCTTTTTTAGCCATTGCAATAGCATAGTCAGCTGCGTTCATTGATTCTTCTGAACCATCTACTGGAATTAGTATCTTTGAAAACTTTCCTTTTATCTGACTCAATATACATATCATATATTATATTTGTCCTCTTAAAAATTCAACTATAGTTAATAGAATGGATCCTGTCAGATCATCATAATACTATACTAATGCAGTGATTTAATCATAATACTGTCTCTGAGGATGAGATGAGATGAAATTCACTATAACATTATAACATTTTATTATAAAACCCTGGCATTACACTTAGTTTCAGTAGAAAGAATCCTATGCGATAATTGTTAGTACATCTACTAAATAAAGAAAAATAAAATATCGCTTTTGAAAATACACTATCTGAAATATTTATGGAATCTGTAGACTTTGAATCGTGTAGTATGGGTAGATTCCTACGCTAGCAAATACGTGATTAAAACAGATGAGAAGACCCGATTCATCCAAACAATAAACGTTATTTAGAGGTTCTCTACTTCAAGGTTCAAATTTTGATGCAGACTCTTAATCTATCAGTAGAATACTTTCTAATAATTTTTATTTTGATCTGAATAATAATAATTGTAAAAAATATGTTGGTAGCCCATTCTAAGTAGTGGAATGAATGCGTTATTTTTAATTTCTATATAGCTATTCCTATAGTCTTAACTCCAGGTTTTGATCATTTTCCATTTCAAAAGTAAGACTGCGACAGAAAACATAATACTAAATGACCAAAATGTTCATTTCTTATTTGCAAAGTAGAACACAGCTAGTAAAATTAAGTATTCATGACTGCTGGGTGCTAAAGTCAACGGAGCAAAGCAATAAAAAAAGAGTTTTAATAATTTATTTAGTAATCATAAAAGTATATGAGTAAAAAATCAACACTAGTTTCTAGCATTATGACTGAAAGGGTGAAAACAGCAACAGCAGATGAAACTATTAAAACGGTCTGTAAATCGATGTACGAAAATGATATTGGAAGCATAGTTATTGTAAAAAGAACAATCGATGATGCCAATAAACCAGTCGGTATAATTACAGAAAGAGATATTGTACGTCAAATAGCGTTATCAGAATTATTTGTAGTTCAAGCACCAATACGACAGATAATGAGTACTCCTTTAGTCACTATAGGACCAAACAATCCAGTAAGAGATGCTATAGAGATCATGCAACTAAAGAAGATTCGCAGGCTTCCTGTTATCGATAACAAAGGAAAAATGGTTGGCATAATAACACAAAAAGATGTATTGAAGGAAGCCTAAATTGTTATCTTAGTAGAGGTTAACAATATAATAAATGATCTCTTTAAAGTCTAGCCAACAGTCATTTTTTCGCTACAATCACCTTATCTTATACGTCTAGTTGGTTAAATTCTTACAGATCCTATATTTCAAGGCGATTGTTCTTTCCATCGAATGAATAAGTTGTCTGTATATAATCGCATATCTATTTTATTTAAAAAAAGAAGGTTTCCTTATAACTCCAATCTAGACTAATTTTTACCTTCTGTGTTTCAATTATGATGCAACAGTACGAAGACTGAATTCGTCTTCTATAGGATTTTCTGGTGCTTTGGCATTTATGGAGGTTATTTGAACTCTTATTTTATAGTCGGCATTGCCTTTTAGAAATGCGCCTTCAAGATGATATGCTCCAGTACTGCTAAGGTCTGGCCCGTATGTTCGTGTTTCATTACTTCCTGCTATCAATTCTAGTGGTAATGATTCACCAGCTGTAACAAATATTCTTGAAAAGACTCTATCAGTATTATTCTGTAGTATAGTAATATTGTAAGCGGCGTTGTTCTATCCAATGGTATTGTTATTGGTTTAAATCTAGCAGTGTTCTAATGTCTTGAGTAAGATTGAGTGTTCTACCTGTCCCTGAAGATAATTCAAAATTATTGCCTCTCTCTATTGCATCACTTACGGATATTGCTGCAACTCTCCATGGATGAATCTCACAATGATATAGGAAATCTCCTGCTTTGTTGAATGTATACTGAAAGAATGAATTTGCAGTTGCTGGCATAATTCCTGAATTAAAAACTGAACCAGCGTCAGAAGCACTAGGTGATCCACTAGTTACTGTATTGGTTGTCCCATGTCGTTGTTAATCCATGCTATGGTGGTACCAGTAGGTATAGCTATTGCTGGAGGATAATAATGGTATGGACTATCTCTTTGTGCTGCTCCTGGAATAATGCTTACTGCATATGTAGCTTGAATATTTTGTAATGTAGCCATAGTTCCTGTTTGCGCATATGAATTGATTGTTGTTGTTATTGTCGTCAACGCTGCTGTGAAAATCAGTATAACCAAGACCGATGTTGTTAACAAGGATTTTCTGATTTGTATCATCGTTACGACATCCTGTAAAAATTATTTATCTTGTCTGACTGTATTGCTATGCAATTGAAGAGCCTTCAAGTAAGCAAG
>DASQRW010000249.1:0-4893 GCA_035642715.1 Nitrososphaeraceae archaeon
TCCAATAGTACCATTAGTAGCAAGCATCAACATTTGTCCAAATGTAGCTCCATTATCATTACTAACTCTTGCTACTGGTGTATCACTTGTTTCATTTCTCTCCCACCATGTTACATACACACTATTCCCAGATGCTGCTATCTCTGCATCGTCTGAATCAGCTTCAGTTGTATTACTTAGGTTTATTTTATCTCCAAAAGTAACACCATTGTCTGTTGATGCTCTGAACATTACTTCATCATTTCCTGTCTTATTAGTCCACCATGTTATGTAGACATTATTATCAGATGTAGCTATAGGTGCGTTGAGAATTAATTGTGCTAGATCCCTACGTTTTCTCTTGGCTTTTGCTTCTGTTGTTACAAGCACGGCGCTTGCTATGAAAACTGCTGCTATCGCTACCGCTAATACCACGAACGTGGTTTTTGATTGAGTATTAATAAGTAACACTCTCCAAGACAAGATATCTATATTAATCTTCTAGATATTTTTGAGAAAGTAAAATGAAATAGAATTTGCATCTTTAGAATTTCGGCAAGTTAAGTGGAACGTAAGAGATATTCACTCTATTGCACTCAAACAGTATTGTCGACTCATTGCATAGGCTAAGTACTTCAAATTCCTCAAAAAAATAAAAAGATGTAGAATTAAGTTCTCTTAATATGAGATCATGAATGAGTATAGTGGGCTTGGTTGTGTTATGCCTTTCTCTTCTTCTTTTTCTGTTATAGATAGCAAATATTACAATTATTATAAAGAAGAGTGTGGTAAAAAGCGACAAGATTGACACGGGTTCGGTGGGATTCATACATTAGTGTATGTAATCGATTTGCGCAATGTAAAATGATTTAGTCTAAGAGGGTTATTCTAATTTGTTTTAACTCAAGATATAGTTAGTCTAAAATTGAGCTCAAGTTTATTTAAATAAAGCTTATGGTATACTCATAATGGAATAAATGCCATTCTATGAGCTCTTCTGCATTGAAAGTAGACTTAACCTACCTTTTTTTACCAAACAACCACCACAACAACAACAACCAAAGCCACCACATGAAAGAAGGTTAGAAATCTAATCTTTTAAACGTTTCTTCTCATTCCTCTTCTGTTTCTTCTTCTCGTGTTGTTGTTGTTGGCTAATATATATGGTTCCATACTCGTAAATGTAATTAGAGAAATATGATGTTATGAGTAAAGTACAGTTCTGTTTTGTCTGGAAGAATCTGATACTGCTCCCATCTTCATAGTATACTTCGGTTGAATTGACAAAATCATAGTCCCACAGCAATTAGAGTTATCAGAATTCTTCTAAAGTTTCTAGGTTCAAGCAAGAAAGAGTTAATGGCCAGGTTCAGTAGGATTAGGTCCTCGCAACCGCATTTAGAAGGGTCCTCTTGATTTTCTTAATAGCCATTTTTCTTTTATATCATAGGTTTAATTTTAATTTTGAATAGGAGATAATCCTTTTTATTTAACAAAGCCACTGCCTCACATATTCGTTCTACATCATTCATGCAATAGCCTAAAAGTTAATTTTATATGTCATTGAACATTCTGCAAAGATGTGCACTATATTGACGGCGAAGGCAGTATTATTGTGCCCAAATCCGTCAGACCTATAATTGATTATAAAGAAACCTCATCGGTCAATAAGAAAGGAGCCAAAAGACAATTTCGTTACAGAAATTTGCATATTAGAGAATATGATGATTATTATACTGTTCATATGGATAAAATAGATCCAAGGGAGAATGCACTAGGACACTTAGTAGCCGATGCCCCTGAGTATTTGGCCGGTAGCGTTTCTGCGGCATTTGTTGGATATAAAGTTGGTCAAGAGGTATATGATAGAAGCAAAGCAAAAGGGAAGAATCACAGAAGTGCTTTATATGACGCAATATTGGCTGGATGTCTTGCAGCTTCTACAGCAGGCTCACTTTCTTCTTATATTGTCACTAACATCATTAGAAAAAATAGGAGCATCTAGAGCAAATGGAGAACCCCGCTCAAATGCCAGAACAAATTTCTTCTTTAGAGGAGCATTTTAGTAAGCAAACGGCAGTTATTCCCAAAGAGCCATCAAAAATCCATCTTGCAAGAGTACTGCTTAAATTATTACCAGTAGCATTTAAATTCAGAAGAGACAGGCGTAAATGGGTCAAACAAGAGGGAAAAAATATTAATGAGAAAAAATATAGAAAGCACGCAGAAAAGGCCCTTAAAACTTTCATTGAACTTGGTCCTTCTTATATCAAGTTAGGACAGTGGCTCTCAACACGAGCTGATATTTTGCCACAGCCTTATCTTGATGTATTAGCAAAACTGCAAGATGAAGTTCCTCCAGCCTCGTTCTCAGAAGTAAAATCAATGATAGAAAGTGAATTAGGTGATATTCAACATGTATTTGATGCATTTAATACATCAGCACTTTCTGGTGCAAGTCTCGGACAGGTATATCTTGCAAGATACAAGGGCAAAGACGTTATCGTCAAGATAAGCAGACCAAATATTGAACAAATAATAGAAAAAGACATATTCTTTCTAAAAAAAATCCTTCCAATCGCAACACGCTTTATTGATCCTAATCTGCGTTTTTCAGCAGAAGGTATGCTATCACAATTTATAGAAACAATTCATGAAGAAATGGATTATAGAATAGAAGCTGATAATCTCATCGCAATCAAAAACAACCTCAAAAACGAAAGGATGATAATTATTCCTAATGTAATACAAGAGAGAACATCAAAACATGTACTTACTTTAGAATATATTCCAGGTATTAAAATTACTGATATCGAAAAACTCGAAGCTATGGGAATTGACAGAGAAAAATTAGTAATGAGAGTACACCATGTTTTCTTCAAAATGTTATTACGCCATACTATTTTTCATGCTGATCCACATCCGGGCAATATTTCAGTAGCTCCTGATACTGGTGCAATAATTCTATATGATTTTGGAATGGTTGGAAGAATGGATAACGAGACTCGCATGATGTTGATCAGGCTATACCTTGGATTAGTCGAAAAAGACGCTGTTCGGACAGTCAATGCCCTGATGGATCTCAAAACATTAGAGCCAACAGTCAATCGATACGTTGTTGAAAAAGCTCTAGAGATGAGCATACAATCTCTACATGGAAAACAAGTAGACAGAATGGAGGTTAATGCATTTATGGAACTTGCTAACAAAACGATGACTCGATTTCCATTCAGGCTGCCAAAAAATCTGGCATTGTATATGCGAATGACATCCATCCTTGAAGGCATATATCATTATCATAAGGTAAAGTTCCATTTTGTGAAAGTGCTAGCAAATTTGTTAGAGCAAGAGCAACTTATCAAAGAAGCTTATAAGGAAGAAATAAAAGAGTCCATAAAGAGATTTACAAAAAATATCGAGGCATCTATCCATGTTGCACCATTGCTCAAATCTTACCTAGAAACACAACAACAACACTACTACAACAATCCACAAAGAAATAACAATAATGTTCTTGCAGGAAGCATATTTGCATCTGCATTGTTCCTCGGATCGGTAATGATGCTACCACATAATCCTAATTTATCTTATGGTGGCTTTATTGCATCTGCAATAACGGTTCTAACAACAACATTATGGAAAAAAATTCGATTTTAGGTATTGAATATAAAAACAGAGAGAGAAAGCACAAAAATTCAAAGAATAACAACAACAACAACAACAACAGCACAGCATCAAATTAACCAAATGGATATTAGAACATTGAATATCCTTTACAAACTAAAGTGACGACTTTGTTAGTAGATAGAAAATTCTCCTTATTGTGAATTGTAAAGACGATACAAAAGATACTTCTTCCTATAAAGCAATAGGCTTGGCAATATATTCTAATAGCAAGCCAATAATTTTGTCTTTGTAACAATATCTAATCCTCAATGGAAACAGGTTCATTGTATCGAGAATTAACATAGATTATATGAACACGTCAAAATTCATGATAAGATGCAAAGCGAATTTGTAAGTAATATATAGCAGCTCATGAGTCAATTTATCCGCGAACTTATCAAACTCTAAAAATAAATAAAGAAGGCGATTTCTGGTACAAGTAAGTAGCCAAAAGTTTGTATGCCCTATACTATTGAATTGATATAAATCCTGCAAACAAATCTAGAGTCCAGCCTTTATTAGGTGCTTCACGAGCCAATCATGTACCATTTGATGAACATGTTCAGCTGCTTCATCGAGACCATGCGTAGCTCCTCTATAAAAAATAATCTCTTTGGGATCGTTTGCTAGATTATACACGTAAGATGAGCAATATGGTGGTAGTATCTTATCATCACTACCATGTATTAGGAGAACTGAGCTACCTTGCTTCAGTCGATACACACCTTCTGCACCATAGCTTTGTGTAGAAAGTGCCACAACAGTCCTAACTCTATCAGAGGACACAGTAGTAGTAGTAGCGGCCTGAATAACAACAGCGCCTCCAAAAGAGTGACCAACGAGTCCGACTGACTCAATTCCCTGCTTCTCCAAGAAGTGTATGCCCTCAATTACATCAAGGACAGATTTATAAAAGTCAGTTGGATAGCGAAAACGAACCCGTAATGAGTTGATATCCTTTCTTATAAGCTTTTTACAAAAATGAGGATACAATCCTCTTGCTGGTGTATCCCAGCCACCGCCTACGCCATCAACCCAGATAATAGCATTCGATGCTCCGGCTGTATAGTAGTAGTAACGACAGTCACCCCCCACCACCACGGCCGCAGCAGCTAGTTACCAATCTGATCGGCGTATAACCGTCATTGGTCATCTCTCCTAGACTCACATAATCTACCAACTGTCAAATTACTAGGAGAAATATGGCTTTTCTATGTTATAGGTATTATTATTAATTACATATATGTA
>DASQRW010000250.1:0-2395 GCA_035642715.1 Nitrososphaeraceae archaeon
TGTACCTTAAATCTTCTTTTTTATATCCTCAAATGTTTAAAAAAGGAAAGCAGTGAATTTTTATTAAAATGAATGCTTTTGATGTTATGTTTGTAGATGTTGTAGCAGCAAAAGATAATGCGAACGTTATTGGGATAAGTACTAGACTTGCATAGGCGTATTCAATGGAATGCAATAATTTCTACTATTTTTATCACATGGGTAATGGTAGCCAATATATATTGCCTTCTATAAAATATATATAGAAGAAAATTATGCTATTTTTGCTTTCTTCCTCATCTTCTAGTTCTGACAGTAAGGCTACTTTGATTTTATTTCGCAAACTGCTGATAATATATCATATGGTACATTAAGAAAAACTTCACTTCCATCATAGTAATCTACTTTAGATTTGGGAACTATAAATTCATGTGTATTTATTAGACCTTCAGATATGACGATGCTGTCGCCATCTTCTGCAATTACATTTCCACATGTTTGCTGGTCGTTAGTTCTTACTCATTTGATTTAGTTACCTCCTTCCAATCAATTAGAGTATCTTTACTACGATTAGCCATATTATAGCATTAAAAATCGTAAAAATGGGATATAAAAGTTCTTTTCTACGAATGGATCTGTTAGCTAAAGCATTGTGTAATACCCTTTAGAATATTATTAAAAATATAAAAATTAATGTATGCATGTAGAGAGCATGAATTAGAATGGCACTAGTAAGTTTTAATTCAAATAGAATGGAGATTTATATATCAATTTCTTCAATAAAGAAGAAGATAAAGAAGTCTAATCCATGGCTGATATTTTTATAGTCGTCCTCTATTTTTTACCTTGTGTAAAATTAAAATAATAGGGAGGATTCTGCAGCGATAGCTTTTAAGTTAAGTTAACAAAGTCATTGGAAGACAGTAAACATTTAAAGTCTTTGTAATTTAGTACATATAAAATGAGAAGCTTCGACGATTGGTGGAAGACAGTTCCAGCTGATTTACAACAGAAAAGCCGTAAGGGTGATGAACAAAACAAGCCGTTGTTAAACCAAATTAACTATGCTTTTTTGCATCTTCATTTGGCTGGTAAGCATGATGTTAAGCCAAGTCATGAAGAACTAAAGGACTGGTTGCATAGTGGTCAAGTAGATGTCCTACGGATGAACAAGTAAGCAACTAGAAATCAGCTACTATTATTTTTTAAACCTGAATTAATCAGATGTCATTTACAATATTATTTTCACTAATTTTTAGATTATATAATTAGTATTTTTCAATAACAATATTTTATTAAAAATGCCAGATATATATTCATACTTTAGAGAATGCGCCTTGTTTTATTCTTCTACTAATTATTGATTCTTAGTTTTGCTTCCATAAAATGCTATTTTTACTTATTAACATTAATGATTATAGCGTGTAGTGTATATAGGCACATCAACAACATTCACATAAATAGTGAGTGTATATTTGTTAAAATTAATACCATCATGTATCAAATGTTGTTCGTCTGTTACTGATTTAGTAGAACCTGAAGTTCAAGAATGTGGACAATTAAAGAGAGGTCAATATGTCAATAGCTTTTGGATATGTAATGATTGTATAGAAAGTGAAAATAAAGAGGAAAAATTATCTTCTTCTTCTACTATAGAGCAAAAAAGTACTAATTATCATATATATGAAAATCGAGACCCGTTATGAGGGTAGGCTTCCTGCAGGCTTAATCTTTGTTAAATTTGTTCACAGAACGAAAAAATTGACTGGTGTTTAAGTATTCTAAATACTTTTTCTGTTGATAAATGCTATTTGACAATAGGTTGCTTTATTATAGTCATGTTAAGATGATATAACATAATTTACTGGTTAGTTCTTTCAAATATTCTTATTTTTCTAATATTCTTTGTGTAACTTACTGACCACTGGAATTTCTATACTCTGGCCATTTCTTTATCAATAAATTCTTTATTACAAGCAAAGCAATAAGTTGACTCTTTCATACTTTATTATCAGTCCTAGTTGTTGTTGTTGTAGTACTATTTGTCAGTAATAAGAAATAAATCAGCCCTCATGAAGTATATTGTTATATTACATATATCTATAAGTTATATTTTTCATCCCATAAGTAGGACAATATGGTCAAAGAAGATAAGAATAGTATCGAGATAATGGAACAAGGAGATATATTCTTCTTTTATAGACCCAAAGTTGATACTGAAGAAGTTAAAGACATTAAGGATGTCCAGAGATTTTATATGGTTACTACACCAGAGGAGGAGGAGAAGGAGAAGGAAAAAAAGAAGAATGACATTTACAGATTATTTTTAATAGGCCAAAAACAATTACCAGAAATTGTTGAAGGTAAATCTACCTCTGAAGAAAAAAACTGGGCATTAAATATACTTACAACTTCT
>DASQRW010000251.1:0-6716 GCA_035642715.1 Nitrososphaeraceae archaeon
CCCTTGCCCTTCATCATAGAGTACTCCATTGCCTCTAGGAATAGTCGAAAATGTAGCCATATGGGTGATGTCTATTTCTTTCATCCTTCCGTTAGCAGAGAAAGAGTATTCTATCTTTGGTAGTCCTCCTCCTCCTCCTCCTTCTTCTATATCCAATACTCTCTGGCCTATAATCTTGTCTTTTACTTCACCAATCTGATCTCCTAACATAATCTATGTCGTGGTCTATTACAATCATTCACCTTTTAAGAGGTTGCAATTCGAAGGAGGATTTCTGCCAGCTCCTTCGGGTGTGTAATCATAACTTCATGGCCCGCTGCCATGGTATGCACATTCCATTCGAGTTTACGAGCCCTTGCGGCAAAGGGCTCCATCCATGATGAAAGCGGTCCAACAGTGCAGTGAATGTAAGTTCGAGGAATAGAAGCGCTTTGTGGAGTACCAAAAGCAGGTGGATCTTCATATGTGCTATATGGATGCGGGGTCAACCTTTCTTGGACCCATTGAGACATTTTGTGGTCAGTTATCCCAAGCATGGACGATGCCAAAGGCGGACGGAACCTGATGCCGGAAGCAAGGTCAGTGTGATACTTTTCCTTCTGATCGGGTGGCCAGAGGGCGATCTCATTTTCTCCTTCGAGAGGCAGATAAGCATCGAGGTAGACCAATTGAGCCAGTCTCTGCGGCTCCTTGGCTGCAACTCCTGTGATTACCATGCCTCCATAACTGTGACCGACAAGCACGACTTCTGAGAGGTCCTCGTAGAATAGCGTATTTGTTACGTCCTTAACATGAGTATCTAGCGGATTCGATTAAGCTCATGCAAAAGATGAGAACTGGCGCCGAGTCCAGTTAATGTAGGCGTGTAAACATCATGCGCTGCAGCTCGCAGCAGAGGCACTATGAAACGCCAGCACCAGCCACCATGTCCTGTGCCGTGCACTAGGACAAAGGTTGCTGCCATACTGCCAAATAAGAGCCTAAGACTATTTCAATCTTGAGTTAGACCCGCAACAGCAATAGTAGTAATATTAAACCATTTGATTATGAAGCTGTTGTTATTATTCTTTGAGTATGAGATATTCAGGCTGATTATGAACTTGATTTAGTATGTGATATATTATAAATCGTAATATTTCTCATATACCTTCTTCTTTACTCAGTCCAGCTTGATATTCTAACTTTTAATATTTGAAATAAATTATAATCATCTATTGATAGTTAAGTCGGCAACATTTGGTTATTGTCATTCATTTGTTTATGCTTGTTATTGTTATAAATATCTGTTTGATTGTATCTAGCTGCTTCTGCTTGACATGTATTGTCAATCTCATGGATTAGGTTTTGTTGTTATTAGATGATGGTAACGATAATAATGATTCCCTAATAGTTGGACTTGCTGTTATAACTCCACTTGTAAATTGTATTATTAACTTATTGTAAAGCTTTTCAGACTCTTCTAATATCAAAGCAGTATAGATACCATTAAATGATTGTTCTTGATGCTGCTGTTGTCCTCCTGACATAAATGACGGATAGTTAGATCCGTAGCTGATAGTAGCAGTATTATTTGAATTATAATACATCATGAAATTACACAATTTAGGATTGCTTCTTAATGATTCAATTACTGAAGCAACAGCAAATTGTAAGAGAAATTTACCATTTGTCAAAACTTCGTTTATTTTCTCTTCAGCTGCTTGCTTAATCTTATCAATATATTCTTCATTGTTGTTCTTAAATTGAGCTACAATAGCCTCGAGTCTTGCCCTTTCATTGTAGAGCTTTTCTATCTCTCTTCTTTCTCTTATACAAGACATACGAAGAGAATTCAAGAGTTTAGTTGTTGATGCTATTTTATTATTCAATTGGTATAAATTTCTATCATCTATATGCTTTTGAAATTGCAGCATATTTAGATCGTTTCTTAGTGTTTTGACTCGTTCTTCAATAGCTGGTAAATCATTGTTAGCAATTGTAAGAAGATTAACAACTTGCTTTATACCCATACCTTTGGCCTTGGATAATTTGTATAATTTTAGAAAAGGCTCAATATTACCTCTAGTCTCTTCATAAACCATATTTAGATTATGTAGTTGTTTTAGCTTCCAATACTCTCTATAGTATTTAGTTGTCTCTGACTCTCTCAGGTTTAATGCAATGGCTACTTCTAAGGGGGTCCTTCTATCAGAAAAGAGTTTGTAGGCTTGAGTAGATAGAGATAGTTGTTGCTCTTGTTCTTGATTTTGATTCTTCTCAGCGCCATCTTGTTGTTTTATTCCTTCTTCTCCTTTTGTCTTCTCTTCAACTACCTTATTCAAAATAACTCTTATATCACGTGGAGATATTCTTGCCTCCTTAGCTATTTCACGATAAGTTTTGCCTTGATTATAGTAAAGGTCTAGTACAAGTCTTTCTCTTTCCTGTCTTGTTAATATCGTCATATATTTTGTATCTTCTAGAAATAAACGTAATGGAAGCTTAAAGCTGTTTTCTCTTGTTATCATTTGATACCAGTTTTGTTACCATTGCTATCGCTTCATTATCTCTGCTATCATCTGTTTCCAACTGTTACCATTCTAAGGTATTTGAACGCAGAGTATCTGTGATAATACTAGACTATTAATTTCCTTTTAATAAGGTATGAATCACGTTTTTAAAATCTTCATCATTCAGTGGCGGAATATTTGCAATCTTCAGGTTTTGTTCAATGTGTTGTGGCTTCTTGTAACCTATAAGCGGAGCAATAACTGAAGGACTAGAGCGTATTACCTGAACCAATTTCGTTACTTGATCAGTCAAGCCCATATAATCAGGAATTTGGGCTCTAAGCAATCTGCTCTGAAATAATGGGATACTAGTGAATACCTTTATATTCAATTTCTCAGCAGCTTCTAGTATTGTCAAATTTTTTTCAGTACCTACATTTTGACCTTTGAGTAATAACGCTTCGCTATAAGCTAGATTATATGGAAGTTGAATAAATCTAAATCCATGTTGCTTGCCTCCTACTTTTTTAGCTAGATTAACTACTTCTTCTAAAGATAAATATTCTTTATTATCAGGAGGTACTCTAAAACAGGTCCATGTTGCCATTCCATAATAGCGGATCTTATTAATTGATCTGTATCTTTCATATACTTCAAAGACTCTGCTAAGCATTTGCATAAATTCCTCTCTCTTAATGTCCTCATGCCAACTTTCGAATGCATTGTGAATGTATACTAAGTCAATAGCACTCAGATGCATATTAATTAATGATTTATCGATACATCTTTCAACATAGTTAGGGTTGAGAACATTATAGCCAGAGCTTATTTCATCAGATTTTATTATCCCAGTGGAGATGAACATTCTTTGCATGTATTCCATTACATCTATACTTGGATAGTCGCCATCGTTTGTAATGTATCCATTCTTAGTACAAATAAAAACTTGATCTCTTGATATAATGCCTTCTTTTCTCAAACGTAACAATGCTCTACCTATACTTTTCTCGGACTTCATAGCACGATAATTAATAGCTGTATCTATGACATTTATAGCACCAGATTTTATTGACTCATAGACTGCATTTTCCATAGCATTATCATCTTCTGTGCTGAGGTCACCCAGATATGTGCCCATGCCAATACTTGATAAATATAACCCATCAAAAAGACGAAAGTGATTAGACGGCTTTCCTCTTTGAATTGCATATTCCATGTATCTTTTAGTTCCACTATCAGTTGCATATCCGTTTAGTACTTCATATGTGCCAGACAATTATTCCAGGTCACTTTATAGAACCTCTGAAATTAATATTTTAATGTTTAGTTCAAAACTAGTTTACTTCTAGTAAATGCCCTAGCCAGAATTTATGTAGCTTTACTGCCTGACTTTCAACTTCTAAAACTGAATTCTTGTATTTGTTAGGCTCTTCTGTTAAGTCTTGTATGATATATGAAACAATAAATCATACACTTCTTTAGTAATTATTGTCTTAGCACATTAATAATTCAATGTAATGACAGATACAAGATACTCTATATCTTTGACCAATCGAAAAGTTTTGTTTGTAGTTAGATTATAGTGTGTAGAGAGATTCATTTTCTATTATTACTTGCTATTATCATGTTCTCGGTTTCATAAAGTAAGTCTTGTTTGATTTTACCAACTTCATATCCCGCAATTTCTAGCATATCCTCAATTTTGTTCCAAAGTATTTGCTTATATTTCTTAATGCTAAGGTCTTTAAATTTGGTTGAATAACCTCTCTTGTTTGATAAAGACTCATACCAGTAAACTAATTCTCCTTTACCTGCACCAAGATCTAGACCTAATACTTTAACCTTAATGTCTTTATCATTTGAATACTGGCTTGGACTTTTATCCAATTGTTCTGTAAATTGCATATCTTTAGCTTCAAACCTGCCATAGTCCAAATCCTCAAATGCTTGTTTTATAACTGGTATTACATCAACAGTAGATTTCATTATCAGATGTGTTGCAATCTTATCTATTTGCTGTTTAATCCAGGTTGGATATTTTCTGCTCATACCATCTAGATTCTTTAAGATTGGTCTATCTTCAAGGTTGCCAGTCCAAGCAATATAGCGATTCTTCTTGTCAAAGATGATTGAAAACAGAAATCTATTCTTATGCTCAATCTTTACATTTAATTTATGCTGACAATCTTCAAGAAAATGAACAATGCGTTGTTTTGAAGAATCTCTTGATGTAGTATTGTTAGCTGTAGCATGTCTGATAAATATTGAATCTGTAAAACCAAATACAGTTTGAAAGCCATAATACTCAAAACCTATTTTCTCCATTTGTTTATGAGTTAGCCTGCCATATCCTGTTATAATCTCGGAAACTCTATAGTCAGAATAAGTAAATTCTTTTCTTGCAAAAGCACCATAACCTGCATTAGCTAACAGCTTTAAAGCGAGCTGTCTTGCTTCATAATAGCTAATCATTTCATGCTGTTGATGCTCCTTAGGCTTTGCAAGCTCTTGATTTACTAATTGCTGGTAACGCTCTCTTTCATGGATAAGGTATTTCAGCTTGGAAGGAAATGCACCATTTCTTTTCTGACATATCCAATAAGGTTCTATCCTGTTTGGTAATCCTTTCTTTACTAATCTTTCATTAATCTCTTCCATAACCTCAACAGGTATTCTAGCATTAGGATTATCCTGGCAGCATCTACAGTTTACAGTCTCAAATGATATGTTATGCTCAATTGCAATCGTAGGATACATACCTTTGACATCTAGTTCATCTATTGTCTCATTCTTGTAAAATCCTCTTTTAGGTTCAATGCTATTACCCCCTCCTATCTCCTGTTTTGGGATTTTATGTTCAGATGATTGTAGAGTACATTCATCTCGTTCTATCATTTTATCATATATGTTAGCATACCATTTTGTTATTCCTGTATGACAGGTTATGATATAATCCATTTCAGAATATAAAGCGATAAATTCCATGATTCTTAGAACCATACAGTTATTATAGCATCCTAGCATCATTGTAATCTCAACATCTCTTTTGACATAGTTTATTTGTTCTTCAACTGGCAATAGATGAGCAGCCTCACCAGTTATCTCATTATTACCGTTTGAATCTTTGAATTTGCCTACACCTAATAGTGCTTGACCTACTTCTTCTAATTGTAAAGTTCTATACTTGTCATTGTATACACCCTTTTGAATTATCTCTTTACCATAGACTTTGCATAGGTCTATGTGTTTTCTTCTTCTATCACTCAGAAAAGTACTAGATCCACTTTTGCTATAAGATATAGGAGAGGGAATATTATGAAACTCACAGCGTTTATCTAAAATAAAGAAATCTGAATCTTTACCCTCAAAGTAATCTCCTGTACTTTCATCATACTTGGCTACTCCTGTTGTATACCATCCAAATGTAAGATCGAATCTATCCAAATATCTTATTATAGCAAGGATTAATTGTCTTTCTGGATTAGGATATGATGACTTTTCATACTGTGAAATATGCAACACAATCCTAGTTCCTTGATTGGTACAAAATGCTGCGGCGGTTAACCTAGTTTTCTCATGGCTATAGACTCCTTTGTAAGGTAACCATTCAAAGTCAACAGATGCTGAATTCCTTACTAATTTGTTGTTACTGCTAATCTTAAGAACCACTTACTTTCTTGCTCCTATGAATAGACTGAAGAACCTGAGGAATTTGGTAGTTTTCCTAAGTTTCTATCATTAATATTCTGTCTTATTCCAATATATTGTAATTTACCAAAGATTTTATTGTAATAATTTGAAAATATTGGCTTTGAAAAGTGCCTACTCAAAGTCTCAGTTGCAGTACTATCATATTCCTCTGCAAACTGCCTCATTGTAATTTTATTTCTATTTCTACTACTAGTATCATTCGTACTTGTACTGTTATTACTTTTTATTCTATCATCATTCTTAATTATATCTAGAAACTGAATAGCAGAATTATAATTATCTATAGTATACCGACCATTACCTATATCAATTCCGCACTTCCGGAATGTCAAAATTTGTAATATTAACCAATTTTCTGGCTCAGGAATGTAATTTATAGGAATATTTATTTTGTAATATGTATAAAACTGAGGACTGATGCTAGATTCTTTAGTTTCTTTAGCTGTATGTAGATGAACAGCTTCTTCAGATGGTGTTACAATTGGGTAATAGACTTTCTTTGTATTTCCTTCTCTT
>DASQRW010000252.1:0-7609 GCA_035642715.1 Nitrososphaeraceae archaeon
GCAACCGTTCTACGTTTGCCTCTAATCTCGATAACATCACCTGTAGACGCACTCAAAGAATCCATAGAATCATAGTCAATTCGAGCAACTCCACGGCCTACATCTCTAGTGTAAGCTTCAAGTACCTTTAGAGATAGAGTAGTATCATTCTTAGTATTGGCCATAGTCAAAGTACCTTTTCAATAACTCTTTATACGCTTTCGTATTTTACAAGCTCTTTAATGTTTGCCATTGATTAGAAAATGAATTTTGATTACATACTGCCATTTGAATATGACAAGTGGATGCTAGCTCTAAATTCACCGCAAAAGAAAGCATTAGAGATGTCAGAGAATTCAAAAAACAGAAGACAAAACAAAGATTCAAGCTCTCTCTCTATATCTAAGAAGTGTATAATAAACAAGTTAGACTTGCTTACTAATGCTACTGTAGTTGAATATGCTATGCAATTTGTACAACAGTCAAAAGAGAAACTATGACAATGTATCTAATAAGTGGAAATTTTATTGTTTGTGATACTTTTCATTATAGTCAGCAAAATAGTAAGATCGGTTATTATTAATATGGCCACTATCATTATACTACCACGAAGATTTAACTAATTAACTGCTTATCATAAAGCCCAAGGCTAGTGTTGTTCTTCAGCATTATCTACATATGAATAGTCTCTGCAATCCATTCGTTATTCAGTTATTGCTTAATCGATCAGAAATCCGTGCTAGCCAGTCTAGGGTGATTCTCTAGGTTCAAAATGAATTCATAAACTGTCCTCGGATCAAGGTTTATAAAAATTCTTATTTTCCTTGATTCTAACAACGTCATCAGTCTTGACCTAATACGGCAACAACAAAATCAGATAACCTAATTTCAGCACAAGGCAAACAAACCTCTGCAGAATTTCTCTTCAACTCCAACTGTATTGGAGTTCATGGTTCCAAAATTCATTATATTAATGAGGGTTCAGGAAGACCGATTCTTTTTCTTCATGGAAATCCTACCTCCTCCTATCTATGGAGAAATATAATTTCCTACTTGAAAAGCAAGGGAAGATGCATCGCCCCAGATCTAATAGGTATGGGCAAATCTGATAAGCCAGATATAGAATATAGACTCTTTGATCATATAAAATATACTGATGGATTCGTTGAAAAGATGAATCTAAAAGATATTGCTTTTGTAGTACATGATTGGGGTTTTGTTTTGGGATTTTATTGAAATTAGCTCTCTAACTTACTGGGTGATATGCGAGAATATGTGACAGCGTCAAAGTCAACCCTAGAAAATTTTTGCGACTTCCTCATATAGATAAGTAATTTTAATTATGGGATATTGACATTTACTATTCTTCTGTGTTAAGGCATATCTTCGTAGCAATTATTATTCATATGCTATATTTGACCATACATGCATCTCGATCGGATATATGATAATATTAACACTAGAGTAGCAACAGCAATTCTCTTTAAATCCTTTTAAAAGCTAATTAACACCAGAAAAATCAAATTAATATAGCCATAAGATAGACTCCGATAAAGAATGATATGCCTGTCAGGCTAGAATTTGTTTTTAGCATGTGACTAGGCAGACATACTTGTTCAACTTATACCTGTCGTAAATTAATTTTAAGAATAAAATTAATAGCGATTACAAGAATAACAATTATCGAATGGGGTTATGCAGAATGTGGTGCTAACACTGGATTGTTTGAACAATATTGAGGTCCATTCATCAGTCTCTCAAATATCAAAGCGCTATTCTCAGTGCGTTCTTGTCACTTTGATTTGTTTAATTGGTTGGCTACCTTTACAAATTGAGACAAATTTTGTATGAGATTAAGCCATACATCCTCGCCCATTTGTTGTTTTACCTTGCGTTGAACTTCAATCCAGAGAGGAATAGCTTTGGCTACGGCGCTACGTCCTTTTTGAGTAGCCGTCACAATTCTCGTTCGATGGTCTTTTCCCGATGAGATCTTGATAAACCCTTGTCTCTCTAAAACAGATAGATTTCTGGTCAGAGTCGTTCTGTCCATCCCTTGCTTCTCAGCAAGATCTGAAATTCTTATTGAGTTAGAGTTGCAAATGACATCTAGTACACCAAGTTGTGTAGACAGCAATCCACTCGACTTGAATGCATTGTCATAAAGTAGTGTTATTGCTCTAGCTGCCTTCCGTAATTCACCGCATGTACACGAATCTGCTGACATTCCTTGTTCCAGTATTGTATTAATATTTTGTTCCTTCAATTCAAACTAGGTTGATATACACGTATTACTAATAAAAGGTTTACTTTGATATCAATATGAGTGAAACTAAGGATATTAGGTGTAGATACACTTATATGAGTGCATATACACTTATTGTGGTCATATGGCTTCGTTAACTTCCGTTACTGTCAACCGTCATGCTTGGTTTACTCTTGGTATACTTAGCAGCACACTCTTGGTAGTCTTTTTCTCAGAAACCATGCTCCTGCCAGCCATCCCAGAGATCATGCAAGACTTTAGTATATCTTACGGGACGGCAGCGTGGATATTCAGCTCGTACCTAATTGTTGCAGCCGTGATGACTCCTATCGCTGGCAAAATGTCTGACCTCTACGGTAAAAAGAAGGTATTACTCATGCTACTGACGATGTATGCAGCTGGAATAGCCGCCGGAGGTTTTGCAGACAACATATCATTCCTATTAGCGAGCAGGATAATCCAGGGCGTGGGCTTGGCCGCGGTCCCGGCAGCCTTCAGCCTCCTAAGGGACACGTTTCCACCAGCCAAGCTTGCGATCGCCATAGGAGTGTTTGGATCTATGTACTCTGCCGGCTCGGTAGTCGGCCTCTTGGCAGGAGCCACCATCATCCAGGGCTTTGGATGGCATTCCACTTTCTTCTCGATAGTTCCATTTGCGGCGGCAGTTACAATCATGATCGCCAAATTTGTAAAAGAAAACAAGGTGCAATTAACGGTTCCTGTCAATACTCAAGAAAACATGGGCAAAAAGCGGGCAGCGCCTTCCATAGACTTGAAGGGCGCGCTAGCGCTTTCTACAACAATAATTGCGTTTCTCATGGCGCTGACACTCGTACAGACCGGAATAAACTCTGAGACTCTGCCGCAAATTGGAGTTGCATTTGTAGTTTCAGCAATTTCATTGGCTGTCTTTGTCATCATAGAGAGAAGAATAGCATTGCCATTGGTTGACCTAAGATTGCTAAAAGACAAGACTCTCCTGCCTTCGTACATCATATTGATGGCCACTGGAATTACAATGTTTATGGCATACCCAACTATAGTGCAGCTGGTAAGAAGCCCGATGCCACTGGGATTTGGAGGGGATGCAGTAGATGCCGCAAATGTTCAACTACCTTTCATGATCATGTTCCTTGTCTTTGCAAGCGTAACCCCACTTATCATAAATCGAATAGGAAAACTAAATCCGATGATCATAGGTGCCCTAGCCAGCCTGATTGGGTCGCTGGGACTACTAATGTTTCACTCTGCAGAAATCGCAGTGTCTGCTAATCTGGCCATAATTGCATCCGGCCTCTCGATGACAATTACTGCAACGTGGAATATCGTCGTATCATCATCGCCCAAATCATTCATCGGAATATCGGTAGGAGTAGGCGCTCTCTTGTTGTTTATAGGAATGGCAATAGGCCCGGCACTGGCAGGGGTTTATATGGAGAGTCACGAAACGATCGAGGGAGTTCAAGGGTCGTATCCTTCTCTGGGATCATATAATCTAGTGTACCTTACATCAGGATTACTATCAGCTGTCTCGCTCGGATTTGTCTTGATGCTCAAGAGAAGGGCAGTGAAAAAGGAAATCGATGTTTAGTAGCCTTTACTTGTCTTAATATTGTGCAAACCCTTTTTTTAGATTAAATACAAAACTTATTAGTGAAGTCTGAAGACTGGAAGCATTATAAGTTAGCAGGATTTGGCGTATACATAATACTTGTAATATCAGCACGAGCGTTGGTGGCAAATCTTGAAAACTCACAAGGTCAAGGACAAGAGGAACAGAAGACTACAATAACTGACGTTAACTTCGGTTCTCCTCAAAATAATAACTTTAGTTTAGGACGTCCATTTCTAGTTCAGTATGATAATACAACTGGCGTAAAGCCATTTGACAATGCTACCTTGGATAACTTTGAAGTAACATTTAACGGAAGTGGAATAATTAATGGAATTATTAAATATATTGATAATGGTACTGGTATTTTCTTAACTAATCCTGATGATCTAACTGTATACCAAAAAGGATTGATTGAATTAAGAACAGAAAATGGTAACGACAGCATAAAAACAACTTACGAATCTCTTGGTAGCCCTATTCACACTTCTGATAGACATTTACTTCTGGACAATGGTGTTATGTTCTTTAATGAATCTTCAACTAAGGGAGGAGAACTGTCATTTCTCAATAATAAGGTAGGCATTTATAAAGATACACTAGACCGTGACAAACTCAATCTTACAACTATAGCATGGGAATGGAACTAGTAAGTTAGGAATACATTAAGAAGACAGTACAAGACAGGTGGTAGGATATATTTAAAAGAAGATTATATAGCAGGGTTAGATAATATAAATGAGGCTTAGAAAAAGCCATAGTTTAGCAACAGTAAAAGAGTAAGTATAAACAAAAAACTATAAACTTTTCTTCTGTCTTCTTTTTATGAAGTTCTAATATCATGTTAATAGTTGCTGCTGTCACATCTATTGTTGTTCTGATGTTGTTATTATTATTTTATGCTAATTCTAAACCATAATAATATGAGCCCGTTAGCCATAAAAAAGGTGAAGCCTTTTACTCTTTTCCTCCTTGAGCCTCTATAACGACCAAAGTCACAGTTGAAGTTATTCCTGATATCCTTCTTATTTTTCTTGTTATAGTGTGGTTCAATGATTCAGTAGTGTCAGATTTTACTTTTACAAAAATATCATGAACACCATATGTTCCTCTTACCTCTTTTACTTCAGATACTTCTGCTATTTCTTTGATAACGTTTTCTTCAGAACCCAAAATACAATTAACCAAAATGTATGCAGTTGGCATTCTATAGTAATAATACCCACAGCAAGATCATTCTTAAGTATTTCACTAATGATAACCATAATATTTCAGCAACTATCCAAAAATAGATTGATTCTATCTTCTGTAGAAGTTAGCTTTTTATCGATTTTCAATATATTCTCGATTATGATTAAAACAACAATCTCCTTTCGTTCTTATGTCTTCTTGCTTATGTTCTTCAATATTTCATAACCAGAATTTTTATTCTTTATTTTTCCAACAGCTTATTTATCATAGATTAGATTTTGATAATATATGAACTAGCTTCTGAAGATCGTTGAATGTCACTATAGAATATTATTAGTTTTCTTATTATATAGTAAATATAGGATATGACAAATATTCAATCAAGGATTAATTTTAGGTGGTAATAATTTATAATATTAAGTGCAAGCTTATGCATAATAATCCAAGAATAATCTATTTATTTTCATTATTATATTCTTAAAAAAGAGAGGGCAAAACAATTACTAAATTTATATTATTTCTCTATATATAATCTGTCCTATGCTTTAACTTCATAATTACGCAATTCTTTAAATGACAAATTCAGAAATACTTCACTTCCATTGAATCCTTCAACGCTGGATTTTGGAATACCATATTCTCTGCCTTTGCCCCCCATGATAGTGATTGTATCGCCAGCTATGGCGAAAACATTGCCCACATCTTCCGTATCTTTGGAACGTACATTTTTGTGGATAATTCTGTCCCAGTCCAGAACGGGTTCAGACATATTACTTCATTAATGATATGTTCAAACCCCTATATAAAATATAGGAATTTTCTTGTAATTATATAAGATATTTATATATTTAACTTATAGTAATCAAATATCTTTATTTTTATTGTAGAAACATGTAATTATTAGGCAAGTCAAACATAATATATATTATTTAACAAAATCAAGATAATAGGTCCTATAGACATAAACGCGCACCAATCCAGCCTTAACAATATTTTTTCATGTTCAATAAAACCTTATCATTATAATCAGATTAGTTGGATTCTTTACTATTGCGCGTAGCATAGGAAACTAAATGTGAGGTTAATTTACTTTGTTGTTCTACAAATTGGGTAATTGTTTGTTTACAGTTTGTTGTTGCTGTTGTCATGGAGACATTAACGAAGGATAATTATATGTATGAGAAGTAGCATTATTTGAGGTATCATACAATACAAAATTACATAATTCAGGGTTCTCTATTTTCGATTCAATTATCGAAAGGATAGCAAATTTCAATAGTATTTTACCCTCCCTTAAAAGATCTTTTATTTTATCTTCAGCGACCTGTTTTATTTTATTAAGATATTCTTCATTATTGTTCTTAAAATGAGTAACAAGATTTGCTATTCTTATCTTTTCATTATAGAGAGTTTCAATGTCTCTTCTTTCTCTACCACAAGATATACGAAAAGAATTCGAGTCTTGTTGTTGACACTACTTGATTCTTCAATTGATATAAATTTCCTGTAGACGTACATTTTCGAAATTGCAGTATACGTATATCATTTCTTAGCTTATTAAATCGCTTTTCAATAGCTGGTAAATCATTATTAGCTATTGCAAGAACATCAATAACCTGCCGTATACTCATACCTTTGTCCTTAGATAATCTATATAATTATAGAAATGGTGAAATATCTTCTTTAACCTCTTCATAAACCATATTCAGATTGGGTAGTTGTTTTAGTTTTCAATACTCTTTGTAGAATTTAGTTACCTCTGGCTCTTTTAGATTTAGTGCAATAGCTACTTCTAATTGATTCTTTGTATCGGAAAAGAGTTTGTAGGCTTGAGTAGAAAGAGATAACTGTTCTTGTTCTTCTTTTGATTCTTCTGTTTTCTTCTGTTCATTTACCTTATTCAAAATAACTCCTATATCATGTGGAAATATTCTTGCCTCCTTAGATATTTCACGATAAGTCTTGCCCTGATTGTAGAGGTTTAAAATAAGTCTTTCTCTTTCTTGTCTTCTTAATTTCGTCATATATATTTTGTATTTCAAGAAATACATAGCATAATAGAAGCTTAAAGCTGTTGTTGTTGTTGTTGTTATCATTTTATTATATCATTTGATACCAGTTTTGTTATCCTTGCTACCGTTTCTTTATCTCTGTTATCATCTGCTTCCAATTGTTACCACTGTACGGTATTTGAATTCAGAACATTAGTACTAGTAGTGTCGTATATATCCAAAATATGGATGATGAATTTCTTGAATCCATTGCATGGATTGCATTAGGTTTTGTGCCAACATTATTTTGTTTGGGAATGTCCTGGAGAATTGTCAGCAAGATGATAGGTAAAAGAAGGATGACGACAGGAAGAGGAATATTGCAGCAGCAAACAACAATCTGGCGACGAAAATAAAATGACCGGAGGAAACTACCTTAACAAAGATGTATTGGCATTAGAGATGCCGCATATAGGATATGTCATAAGAGACACTGAGAATAAAATTATCGTATATAATGGTATAATGGATAGATATGACATCCCAAAATCAGAAATTCAAAATGCTGGT
>DASQRW010000253.1:0-11593 GCA_035642715.1 Nitrososphaeraceae archaeon
CTGATCCTAATGATAAATTGCTAAAACTTGATAATTTTGTTTTAACACCACATTTAGCAGGATGGACTTTTGAATCAGCAGATACTACAACAAGAATAATTGCATCAAATATTAATAGGGTTTTGCATGGCGAAAAACCAATGACAGTTGTAAATTAGACTAATTAATTAACTTTCCATAACTAAAACAACAAAATAGTTAAACTATAGTATTGCTAATAGTAACTATTAGCAATATCTCAATAAACACAAAAATTATTTTTAATTCACTTCTTGGTCTAATATTTTTTTGATGATGTACAGATATCAATAAAAAGGCAGTGTCATGGAACTTGAGTATTAGCCGTCAGCACAATAACACAATCACAGATTTTGTCACCCAACATATCACATCTACTTCCATCAAGTGCTGCTTGAGATATTGACTCTACTACTAATAATTCATATTTTTGATTCATTCTATTAAATATTTACAATATATCTTGAAATATTTTTATCAGTTGATCTTATCTAAATCGATATAAAAATGAGAAACAAGCTAGATCTATGATATCTTATAATCCCTCTTCCTATCAATCACAGTTTTTGTTATTATCATAAATTAATATTCTTTTTGTGTTGCCTGTTGCTATAATAGATAGTTCACTATCCTATTATTGATGGGATTATGTCAAAAGTCCTCTTTTCTTAAGAATAGAGCAAGGTACTTTTTCACTAAAAATCTAGTTCTATAATGTTTTTAATTCTTGTTTTAACTAATATAGCAGTGGTAGTAATAGATAAGAAAACACAAGAACGCTATAAGCCAGACTGATATACGCTGCTTTTAGACCTCTTATCTGCCATTAATGTTTTCTTACTCTACTACTGCCATATAATATTACCTTTCTAACAACAGGTCTAAAGAAAATGGAGAGAAAGAGGAGATTTGTTTGATTATCTTATATTATCGCTTTTATAATATAGTTTTGGTTTTTTATGATTTGCCGCCTTTTCTTGCCACTCTTTCTTTTGTCTTTTTATCAGCGGATGCAAGTCCCTTCTTGCTTGCTTTCTTTTTAGCTGCCATTATCTCTGGAATATTTATATCAATAATCTTATTAATGAATTACTTATCATTGTTTCTTATTTTAGCTATTAGAAAAAGAAGTTAAAGATAGGCATCAGATAAAATTTGATTGAAAGAGCATCTAAACTATTTGAAGTATTATTACCTATAAGAATATTTGTACTTCTAGTAAAGATAAACAAATACAACAATAGTAGCTATGTATCTATCAAGAAATACTATAGCAGCTGTTAATTTTACTTGCATAAAATGGCACTCTTGATGGACAAAAATAAGGATAAGGAACTACTGCAGAAGGGTCGAAAATAATAAAATTATTCTTTCTGTTTCTTTATCTCTTAAAGCTCTGTATTTTAGTTTATCTCTTCGAATAAAGGATGTGAGACTATGCTAGTTCAGTGGAATATAAGAAGATAATTTGACTTTGATTTGGAACTCAAATCCCAGAATATATTCTTTTCAATCTTTGCCGACAATTTGTAAATAAAAGACAAAAAATGATCACGTGGACATTTTGCCAGAGTATGACTTGAGAGTTCTATATATATATATATATATAATACAGTATCATGACGTACTGATAATTATGCATCCAATAAACCAACGTTAGATGTAAAAAATTATCTATATGATGTTAAAGCAACAATAGCCGGTGATCGATCTGCACGGCTTTCTGAGATTGTCTGAGAATGTCAGAAATAGGAATCTCAGGATTATTAATTTTGAGCTTTATTTATCCATTCTTAATGGGTGATATATGATTTGTTGCAATATAGTTATTCCTGGTGAATCCCGTAGTTTTCTACCCCAAATCACACATAATGTGGGTCTACGGATAATACTACTGGTATTCCGTGGATATTTTCTGTGTCTCTTTTCTTTTTTTGGTAGTTCTGCTGTCTAGAGGTATTCAATTATAATTCTATATTCGTTACGTTGGTTTTATTCCAAAATTTTTGAAAATAAAAGCTTTCCTTACCAGTGAATAAGGAAAGCTATTAAAATGTAAATATCGTGCCAACAGAACTTTGAATAAATCTTTCTGGCATGAGATCTATAATCTTATTTGTTGCTTTCCAACCAGTATAATGACAAGGTACAATATATCCAGGATTTGCTTTTTGCAGCTCTTTTAGTGTCGGATCTATCGCTTCTTCATAGATTCCACGATCAGCTGGAGGATGAAATCCTCCTATTACTACTAAATCTTATCCACTCCAGTTATTTTCTTTGCATAGTTTATTGAATTTATAACTCCTGCTTGACTACATTCTTAAAATTATCAACCGTTTATTTCTGATATTAATTACTATGGCTTGTGAGGTTCTTTTTATCGTCCTCATGTGTGTATTCTCTGCATATTGAAATGGAAATCCTTTCTCAAAAATTGTCTCTCGTGGTATCTGTCCTGTAATTAATAGTGAAGGAGAATATTCATTCGGGAGAAATGGGGAGAAATGTTATGCCTGTGATTTTATGTATTGGTGCTCCTGCTTTCTTTAGCTGTGTTTCATCTAAGAATGGCACCTTTGCTCTTTTTCCATCAGGATATATCTTCCATCGTCTTAGAAAAGCATCGGGGTGTAAAAATATCGATAACATGGTTGGTACCAGTTATAGGTCGTCTAGAAGATGATATTCTTTTAAGAAGATTAACAAGACGTGTAAAATGATCAAAATGACCTGGCTTAAGATAATTCCATCAATCTGTTTGAAATCTGTTCCAAATATGTCTGCATTATGAATTACGCCATTTTCACTTACTCCTGTATCAAAGAGAAATGTATTACTAGTATTTTTTCTGCTGTATTTTTAGTATCTTTAACAATATTAACCAATGCAGAGAATCCATGTTCAGCGACTGGAGGAGGCAGGTTAAATCTTTCATTTACTATTAATGGTGGACTTTTTGCATGAGCAGAGTTTGTAATAAGAAGCCAGTAAATTATCCATAAGAATTGTAATAGAGACCTTTTCAACTTCTTAAAGAAGAGACATAGTCTATTAGATTGTCTTAGCTAACTATAAAAATTATATTTAATAGATTTAATTCTTAATAGATTTAAGCAAGAACCAAATCATAAACATCAATGAAACTGTAAATGATATTCTGTTTCAGATATAATGATTGAATTATTATCTTTTAAGGTCCTTTCCAAACATTTTCTGAGAAACTTCCATATGTCCCTTCATATCGAAAGTCAAGATAACCATCATTTGCAACAAGTTTTTTTATAGATGCTTGATCCATTCTACTGGACTCAAAGCCTTCGGGTATCTCAATTATTGCTCTATGTACTTTACCTGTTACTGGATTTCTTATAGGCTCAAGCCATGCTTCAGCAATAGTATCTTCTTTGGTCGACTGCTGTCCTCTTCTCTTTTCTTTGTGTCTTCCTCTTATTTCTGCTGCAAATACGGCAACACGACTTCTTATATCTTTAGTCTCAAACTTTACACCTGCTCTCTTGGGTTCTTGAAATTCTTCGATTGTGCTTGCATAGACTGCAAAAGGTCCTCCTCCTGCTTTACCAGTAATGATGTTTGATAATGCTTCAAACTGTTTTTCATCTGCTCTGTTGTCTATATAGAATGATGCTTTTCCATGACCTTCATGAATAGGACCAGGCCAAGAAGCAATCAATGCCATATTAAGTCCATTTAGTTTAACATCATCACTGCCATAACTACCGCTCACTATATGATATCCAGAGATTCCTTCGCAATTACCATGAGTTGGATTGGCGTTAAATTGACAAGGACATCCCCAATCACAATTACAAGCGTCCAGAAAATATGCATGCATTTTCCATTTTGTTGTTCTTCTTCTTTTCTTGGACTTCAAATGTTTTCTCTCTTTTCTATTGATAAGATAAAGGTTCTTTTTATCAATTGTCATGGCATATCTACTTCTACCTAAAGACTTCAAGGAGCATATGAGTAAAGAACTATTTTCTTTTCATAACATATCAATAATATATTTATGTATTGCAGTAACGACACCCAGATAGCCAACCTAGATGTAATCTGTTATTCTTTTATTATTTAATCAATAATGACTGCAGTCACTTTGCAGTTACTGCAGTTTAGCTGTAGACAAAATTTCATAGTAAAATTTATTTGCAAATAATCCTCCTCAAACAAAAAATTCTAAAACGATTTCTGGTATTGTAGTCTTTTTTATTAAAAGAACCGAGAATTCATTCAAATAATACAATAAGAACAAATTTACCAAGGATGTCGCGTACGTGTAACCTCCCACTTTTTAGCCACTACCGAGTCATACTTCAACGGAAGTTAACTTTACGATTTAATAGGATTAAGAGAAAAGTATATTTTCATTATATTCATTCATTTTTAACTTATGAGCAGGAGATATATACTATTATTATTGTAGACAGAGTGGTTTTGCGTATATGTCATCTAACTGATATCAAATGGAGCCAAGTTCATCAATAGCATCATATACAATTGTAGCCTATTCAAAGACTACTGATACTATTGTCGTCATTTTACTTATTATCTACTTCTTCTAGAATTGGCTTGTCATTTTTATTTTTGGTGTCTGTCGATTCCACTTCTTCAAAAGATATT
The DNA here is from genome assembly GCA_035642715.1 of Nitrososphaeraceae archaeon. Classification (GTDB taxonomy): domain Archaea; phylum Thermoproteota; class Nitrososphaeria; order Nitrososphaerales; family Nitrososphaeraceae; genus JAJNBK01. The sequence continues at coordinate 4,663 of DASQRW010000253.1, forward strand.
GAATTAGCAGTAGTTTAATTTTTGACAGCTAATCATTTTATTGTAATTTGTCCTTTCCATTTCTGGGTGGTATTTTATATCTTCTAGGAAATTGTGTAGGTAAAAATGGTGTAACCGTGGAGAAGGACAATTTGGCTGTGACTGAAGAGAATGTGAAGTATATGGAATACAAGGGCATCTACGAGAATTTCTACTTTAGAGGAAGTTGCATTAATAAATAAAATAAATCAAATGAATTATCCATTAACCGAATCTAACTGAGTTTACTATGTCATTATAAAGTAATTATATTAAAATTCATGCATGAGCAAGAACCATCTCTAGAAAAATCCCTTTTGACCTATTGCTCAAATAAGAATCCAAAATGTTAATGAGGTGCAAATAGCGTAAGTTCATCTATACTCTTCGCCACAATCTCCAATTATCTCAAACAAGTTATTTGACTTTGTACATACAGCATCTATAGCATCAGAATCTGTCTTATCCAAACTAAAGTTGAATACCTGTGCGTTATTGTTTCTGTGATCAACTATTCCAAGTCTAACACCAATAATAACACCTGCTACTGCAGACTTGGTAAGAATATAACGGGTTGCTACATTTGCAATGCTTACATTATGCTTTTGCCCAATTCTCTTCAAAGTCGATAAAAGTTCTTGGAACAAATTCCATCCGCCCCATACATCTATCATCTGCATGTATTTTCGTAAGCTTAACGTATTTAACTCAGCAGCAGATGGCTGTATTCTTCCTAGATAACGCTCTGACATCAGCCCCCCACAGATGGTTCCATAGGTAAGGAGACTTATGTTATGCTCCAGGCAAAGTGATATCATCTTTTCTTCTGGCCTACGATCTATAATCGAATATTGAACCTGGTTAGATACAATTTGTAGATCTGACTCTATCATTATCTGCATGCGTTCAGTATCAAAATTTGTAAGACCTATATGCTTGATCATTCCTTCATCCCGAAGGTCGGATAGGTATTTGAGAGCATCCATGTAATACGGATTGTTATAATCCCACCAGTGGAATTGAAGTAAATCAAGGGAGCTAACATTCATTCTGCGAAGCGATCTTTCTATATTTTCCTTAACAATAGAACGTGTAATTCTTCCTGGATGTGGCACCCATTTTGTTAATGCCTGAATTCTGTCGAGTTCTTCTTTTCCTTTTAGTGTCAATAATCTACGCCTGAACTGCCCAATAAAATCCTCTGCTGGGCCATAAATATCTGCTAGGTCCCAAGTCGTAAAGCCAGCATCATGATATTCCATCATGTCTGAGATTGCCAATTCGTGATCGATGTATCCATGGCCGCCTGCAACCTGCCACATGCCATTCAGTATCCTGCATATTGTCAAATCAGGAGCCAGTTGGTAGCATTTTTTGCTCATGTCATTCATTCTATATTTCCTAGACATTTCTATCTAACGAATATCAAGCACAAAAATCTGACTCATCATAAAAATTATTTATTTATGCAAACGCTATCTTTAGGAGTTACAACAAGTGTGATCTTTTGGGCGCAAAAAGGGGCTTTTCTTTTTGATTGAGCAATTTATTGGCTTCTTGTTAATCGGCAAACATCATTATAGTAATGATGGTGTCTGATACCATTAGGAAAGCAACAGTTGTCGCGCTGTTTCTATTAAGTAGTAGCAAACTCGATATGACTATTGGTATTTCATATATATATACATCATAATACAACTCTAAGCTTGACGGGTACATAATTGTGACATAGTCCAAATCGTCATCCTGTCTATATATATCCACTCCGCGTCATGGGGGATATTGTTACAGCCTACAACTCCACATAGACTATGTATACACTACAATTTTTTTTCGATTCTTAAGGAGATACTCGCAAACATGCTTCAGATGCCCCACAGTCGTAAAGAAACTTACTAAGAAATACAATTCTTGATAATCAAAAGAGGTCTTCTTTTCAAAAATTCGTCAGTGAAGAAGGACAAAATAAAGCTAAAAAGTAATATGATAGCAAATATGAAAATTTCAGTATTTTAAAATGCAATCTCAGCCATGAGGAGCAATTAATTCTCTTTCATGTTCTGAACAAACGTGGTCTAATATAATTTGATGATTAAAAAATAAATATCTTCATCCACAGGAGTATTGAATTTGTTTTTTTCTAGCATAGCTACTGATTCTTTTTGTCGTCGTCGTAGTAATCTCTTGCTCCATCATTTCAATATCTTATTATAATTATATAAAATACTATATTCAGTTTTTTGAATGATAAGCCTTATCCATACATGATCTCATTGCAACATAGTTTTTTACTGTAGTTTCATCCTTTAACTCTTCCTTTAAAACCTGATTGCTTAAAATGGCTACTTCTTGTGGCATTATTGCCATATAATCCCACCACATATGTAAACTACCATGTTATATCTACTACTAAAGCAAAAGCAAAATATTACTAGTTAAGAAGATGATAGAATTAATATTATTATAGCACAGAGACATAGAGTAAATAGTAAGTTTATTCTCTAAATAGTTATGAATGAATTTGCATATTTTAGGTTTATGAGCAATAGTACGCTAACCAAGGAGAAAGAAGAGCATAAAGATGCGATTATAGCATTCACTGAAGAGGTACTTCAAGCCAGAGGTATTGAATACGATTACAGAATATCTACGATATCAGAAGAACAATTAAAAGAAACACTTGAAGAGGTAAGACAACTCCGCAAAAAGAACAAGAAAAGTAAAGACAGAGAACAGCTTCAAATTGCTATACAATAAACAAATTGAATAATAATAATCGTGCTCCACTATGGCCATTAATCTATGGCCTTGTCATAATAATATTCAGTGTAATATTGCTTATACTCCGAGCAGGTGCAATGATATTTTTTATCTTTATGATAATGGGTGTATCTATGATTGTATTATGGCTATATCTTAATGCAAGGACAAAGAGACAGAAGAATAATAATAACAAAACTATTACCAAACAGGCTTGTATATGCCTAATCTGTAAGCATGAGGAATCCAAGATTTGTTTACAGCAAAAATGTGTTTGTTGCATAATAATGAAAGGAGATACTATTATTGGACATTCTAATAATCCATTGCAGTAGTCCAATTAGTAGTGATGTAGCATCAACAAAAACATGCTATGAGTAGCAATAAAATTGACCAAACTCTCTAGAATCTATTCATTATCTAATCGCTTGTGAAGTGGCAAGTGTCTAAGTTAGTTTCTTTCTGAAAATTCTATTCTCCATTATCTCTGAAAATCTAGAAGATGTCTATTAGACTGTCATAATTAAACGCTTTTCACAATATCTAACACATCAGCAAGATATTAAAGTCATAAATAAAATGTTAAAGCATATAAAACCATGTCAGCCCAAATTTCGGGATCTTATAAGTGTGAAGTATGTGGTATGTATTTTGTTACGCAAGAAGAACTTCGTGATCACAGTCAGCGGGCACATGGAAAGTAAAACCTCTGCTTGTAGCATAATAGTTGTTAAATGTAGAATCACGTAGCACAATATATGGAAGAAGAGAGACAATATATCTTTTTGTCAGATTATTATAACTATGGTTACCTTTTGTAAACTTATTATGAAATGCCTTTCTTTTATTTTTTGGATGTCATTTGAATATTTGGCTCTATAGGCTTGTTCTTTTGATGTATTTTTATCAATAAACATAAAACTTTATACTGATAACAGACAATTTCACTGTAAACTAGGGTAAAAACTAGTATGGACTGGGCGGGATTATATATCCCTTGTGATAAAGGCGTTCAACTCATCTTATTTCTATTTGCTGCCAACTCTTTTTACATTCCATTGCAATGCATTTTGTATTTGGATACCCCGTGAATCTCTCAATAGATATTTTGGAATGTTGTTCATATTCCCAGAGCATCCTCCTGATTATCATCAGCCTGTTATGACTTTGTTATTCTTAAATAGATTAAAATGATGCCTTCAAAGAGTATTTTTTGGATTAATGCTGACATGGATGTTAAAAGTACATTCATATCATAAGAATAAAGAAAGGAAAAAGATTAAACATTTTCCTTGTATTGGATTCAGATAAATGTGGGTATATTTAGTTCTCTAATGTGTGTTTTGTTCTTCATCCTCCCTCTCCCATTACACTCCTAAGCTTCTTGAATATTAGTGCGCACCCATTATTATCAAAAGTGTAAGTCGTGCCATCAATTCTTTCTTCAACCAACATAGATTTCTTTAATTCTTTAAGAGGCATACCACACATAAAGCATTTGTATATTTCTTTATAGAGATCCATAGCTTCATCTCCATACGCCTGTATTGTATATTGGCTCCCATTATCACAGGTAACTTCAACAGAGCAATACTCTATTCCATTTCTCATGTAACTTATATTTTCAGATTTTTTTGTTATATGGCATTGGACGTTTTTCTTGCTATTCTCTTCTTCTTTGGCATCAAGTGGTGGTGGTCCTGAAAAAAGCAATTCTTGTAATGCAGCTATGCTATTTATGTAATGCATCCACATACACCTTTTTCATAATTGTCCCTTTAGTGCTGGGTTTGAAAAATGCTCTCTTTCCAAGTCTCCAAGCCACTTCCATAGAACCAAACACAGGTAGAAAACCTAATGCAATCCATCCAATAGATTCTGCTATTTCCATACAATAATTATTAAACAACATCCCAAACATTAATTCTGCTAAGTACTGCAGTAAATAAAATCGAAATCTGCCTAAATAATCAGCAGCACTTTTAACAAATCAGAAGCTTAGTTTAAGACAACTATTATATCGCACTTCTTCTTTTAATTAGTTAGATGGCACAGAGACTACAGACACTTGAAGTAGGAAATCACGTGATTGCAGTCTATCATAATAAGGAAGAAAAAATTAATGAAGCCCTTGCCTTTCTAAAAGATGGCCTGCAAAGAAATGAGCTTATTATGCTACTGACTACCGATTTTACAAAAGATGAAATCTGTGCCAAGATCAGAAATGAATGGAAAGTCGATGTTACAAAACTTGAATCAAAAGGCGATATTATTATTAGAACTACTGAAGAATGGTATTTCCCCGATGGTATACCAAATATTCAGCGAACAATGGCATTATGGTCTACTTTGGTGGAAAACTCTATTAATAAAGGTAAAAGAGGATTAAGAGTATTTGGAGATATGGCAGCATTTTTTAATAATGGATTTAGCAAAGAATTATTCGATTATGAATTATATTTAGAACAAAGATTTAACTTTCCTGCTATTGGCATATGTGCATATGATTCTGGAGATATCGCTAATATGACATTAGAGCAAATAAGACAACTGCAGCAGCATCATAACCCAGTCTGGATGCAAGATTAGTAGATAATAACAATAACATATTACTATATAGACACATAAAGAGAAAAATCCTATTATGTATATACCATTATTATTATTAAGCTGCTGGAAAAATCATTCCAAATGTAGTTCCCTTAGTGTAATCTTTGTATACCCTATCTCCAACCCAAATCTTTCCTCTGTATCTTTCAACTAATGCTCTTACTATAGATAAACCTAATCCGCTTCCTTTTGCTTTATAATAAAAACGTTCAAACAACTCTTTTTTCATCGAATCTGGTATACCTTTGCCATAATCAGATATGGTTGTCATCCAATACTTTGCTTCACCAATAAAATAATCCTTTATCATTACATCAATTTTTACTTCTGATGAATCCGTATATTTTACAGTGTTAGAAAATAAGTTGATGAAAATTTCATCAAGCAAATCCTCAGCCATTATATTTATATTCATAGGATGACCATGTGCCATACTTATAGAAATTTTTTTACCATGAGGATTATTATCGTATAAAGTTTGCTTTACTGTAGAATACGCATTGTTAATTGATTCTGGAAGATTCTTTAAAACCAATTTTAAATTTTTTTGTCCATAAAGTCGTTCTAGTCTCCGTATATTGTCTACAAGTGACTCGCTCCTCGTAAGGGCATTTTTTGCAGTAGTAAGATAAGAAAAAATTTTTTGGCTGTCTTGTGGTGATAAAATATTTGTTTTATTTTTCTCAAGAATAAAAATTACAAGTCCCAAACTAGTTTGTATCACTTGATGATAATTTCCTATATCATGTGTGATTAAATCAACCAAAAGGTCTGAGTGCTTTTTTTCTTCTATCATTTTATCATAATTTTCTTTTTCTTCCCACACAATATCAAAACAAGATACTGAATTCTTGACTACAGAGACATTTTTTGAATACAGCCAATCATTAACATAGAAAATACTATTTTTATTTTTATCCTCATTATAATCTTTATTTTCTTTATCATATTGGTGTATATGAATTGAAAAAGAAAAAATATCTTGTTTATCTCTGATAAAGAGCAATGAATTTGGTACTGTTGTTGTTGTTGCTGCTTTATGCGATGATAATTTTATGGATTGGTATACAATAAAAGGGACTATCTGTTTTATTAACTTCCTACTATTGTCATCGAAAGGGCATAACATCTTAATGATGATATTCTTGCTAAGTTTCTGTGATATCAGATAATCAATTATCTTACAATATGATAGAAATTGTAAGGATGCAGATTCAGGCAGCATTATATCAATTTCGGATTCAACTGAATGTATAAATTCAAATAATGCGTCAAGAAATTTTTTATCTATTTTTTGTGGGTTATTGTTAGATTCCTTGGCGTTATCCATTTTTTATATTTACTCTCAAATGTTGTTCAAAGATATTGTTCTATTCTCCTCATAAGCAATGTCAAACTAACTAACTAGCTTCTAATAGAGTCGACAACAATATAGTTCTTCTTCTGCTTTAAATTTGTGACCATATTGCCTTCAAGTTCATAAGCGCTTATTAGTATTGTATTTTCGCCTCTTAATTCTCTTATTTTGCAGGCAAGATCATCA